>JAGWTX010000279.1 GCA_028875955.1 Bacteroidota bacterium
CCCAGTAACCAGGAAAGATTTTTTTCGATCAGTGCCCTGCTTTTGACCAGCATCTCCGGATTCAGATCAAACTGGATCGTACGGAAACCCGCCATGGCGGCCAGTTGTGCAATCCCGCTTCCCATGGTTCCGGCACCACAAACACAAATGGTTTTTATCGTATACATGCCCGTGAATTTTTATCAAAGCTAATGGTTCAGTCATTTTTGTAAAGCGATCACTACTGATTCTTGCCGGATTTCTCCAGCCATTGGCTTGATCTGTAAAGATACTTACATCTTATCCACTATCCCTTAGCCGTGATACCATGGGCAAAGGCATTATAGTATTTTTACAGCATGCAGCAATTAGACCTTTTTGGCTTTCCCATCGAACAGGCGGCGCAACCCAGGAAAAAAGAAAAACCTTCCCCGCCTGTTATCGCCACTGCAAAAGATCCATTGCCCGTTCCGGAACCGGTTGTGGAAATGGTTGCTGCTCCCGCTCCGGAAACACCTGTAATTACAGAACCCAATCCAACACCGGCGGTTACCCCTCACCCCAAAACAGCCGTCCCCAAAACAAATTCGGGAAAAAGGGGCCGGAAATCCTTTAAGGAAATGGATTCGGAAGCCGATCTGATTGAAATTCCGGACGACGAAATCCTGCAACAAAAATTATATTATTCCATCAGTGAAGTAGCCGGATGGTTTAAGGTAAACACCTCCTTATTGCGTTACTGGGAAAACGAATTTGACATCTTACAACC
Source organism: Bacteroidota bacterium (assembly GCA_028875955.1). GTDB lineage: Bacteria > Bacteroidota > Bacteroidia > Chitinophagales > Chitinophagaceae > Sediminibacterium. The sequence continues at coordinate 749 of JAGWTX010000279.1, forward strand.
CCGCAAAACCCGCAAAGGGGACCGTCTCTTCCGGGTGGAAGATATCAAAAACCTGCAGCTGATCTATTTCCTGCTTCGTCAACGTAAATTCTCGATCGATGGTGCCAAAAACTATCTGAAGAACAACCGCAAAGAAGCCAATACACAGGTGCAACTGGTAGAGTCGCTAACAAAATTCAAATCCTTCCTGCTTGAAATGAAAGCCAACCTGGCTGTTTGATTTTACTAATTTTTTATTTTGCCTGACCCATCTGATCGATCACCACATGGGTGCTGTTGGCCGCCAGACCGATGTTCATTTGTTCGAGCAATTCGATGAGTTCAAGTGCTACCTTTTCCCTGAGTTGTACAAATTCCTCAAAACTGATCAGCATGGTTACAAAATAATCAATAGAGAAAATATGCGCGGTTTTCCCTGTGTCGGAAAGACCCACGATCTTGTTTTCAATTTCAGGTTTTTGCAGCAATGAGATCACTGCAGGTGTCAACATCTGTAACTGTGCAGAACTGGCTGTCAGATCGATTTCCAGCCGGATCTCCACTTTTCGCTGGGTACGTAAGGTATAGTTATCAACGATCGTGTCTACCATCTGTTTATTGGGAACCGTGATATAGGTCTTATCCACCGTTCTGATACGGGTACTCCGCAACCCGATCTTTTCAATGGTGCCGGTAAATGTGTTTACCTTGACCAGGTCGCCCCTGATAAAGGGTTTGTCAAAAAAGATGATAAAGGAGGCGATCAGGTTTTCCATGCTTTCGCGGGTAGCCAGTGCGATTGCGGCACCCACGATACTCAATCCGGTAAGAAGGCTGCCGATATTCTTATTAAAAGAAAAACGCAGGATCAGCAGGATACCGATGATCACCAGGATCACTTTGAAAAAATCCTTGAAGAAAAGAATCAGCTGGTTATCCGTCTGGTCATGCGTAAGATTGGCTTTTTCTTCCAACAAAAGCGCAATAAAATCAATGACACGGATGCAGAGCCAGATAAAAATACAAACCAGCGTTCCCGCTGTGATCGAATCCACCAGTTCCCGGAATGTGATGTGGTAAATCTTGAAATCCAGATCCTGGGGAAACCTGAGTTTATCCAAAGCAACGATGGAAATAAAAATTACCAGGAACACATCCAGCGGCTGAACAACCAGGTCCAGAAAAGATTGCCGGGCCACGTTCTTGGCAGCTTTTGCCACAAACTTATACAGGAGCTTGGCTACATATTTTGAGATCAGCCTTTTTAAAAGTATGGCCAGCAATATGGTTCCCAATACATACAGGTAATTGGCGATGGTATTGTCCAGTATTTCCTGTTGCAGAAATTTGTTCATAGCTGCAAGGTACAAACTTGTAGAATGTTTCGTTTCACCAGAGGGTTATTTGTGAGTAGTGTGGGGTGAGTAGGGAGTGGTAAGTTGTGAGGGGTATACTCAGGACCATTTATGCAGTTGGACATCCTTTCCATCAAAACTGGCATAGGTAAAATTGCGTATCCAGTCGCCGAGATTGATATAGCGGCTGTTACCCGGCAATGCAAAATCGATGGGGTAATGCCGGTGTCCGAAAATAAAAAAATCAAAATGCTCTTTTTGCAAGACTTCCTTACAATAAACGATCAGCCATTCCTTGTCTTCTCCTAAAAAAGATTCATCCGCCGTACCGGTTTTCTCGCGGCTTTTGCGGCTGAAATAGTTGGCCAGCCCGATTCCCCAGCTGGGGTGCAATTGTCCGAATAACCACTGGCAAACGGGGTTCCGGAATATTTTTTTGATGAATTTATAGCCCTGGTCACCGGGACCGAGCCCATCGCCATGACCGATAAAAAAACGTTTCCCGCTCCATTCAAATATTTTGGGATGATGGTATACGGGTATGTTCAGTTCCTTTTCAAAATAACCACTCATCCACATATCGTGGTTGCCGACAAATACATGGATGGAAATGCCGCTATCACTCAGTTCTGCCAGTTTACCCAATAAACGGGTATATCCCCTGGGGACCACTTTTTTGTACTCGTACCAGAAATCAAAAATATCGCCAACAATATAAATGCTGTCTGCTTCCTGACGGATGCTTTCCAGAAAAGACACCACTTTTTTTTCCCTGATCAGGCTTTGCTGAAAATCAGGTGCCCCTAAATGGAAATCAGAAAGAAAAAAGATTTTTTTACCGGTGGCTGGGGTCATCAGGCTTGTTTTTTTTGCTGCAGATATTCCAGAACATCCCCGCTGCTGATCCGGTTTTCACCTGTGATCGGGCCATTAAACCAGTAGATCCAGGCGGTGGTGGTTTCTCCGTTTTTCAGATAGACAGGTACCTGCTCTCTTTTGTACAGGGCGGGTTCGTTGTTTTCGGTATGCAATCCTTCATAATCATCCAGCTGCCCCATTGCCCAGGACCATTCATCGGGTCGGCTGATCCGGTACAATTCTCCGATGATATAATGTTCCTCCGTTGTAGGAACAGCCGCGGGAAATTCACCCATATCATACAGGTTCCCTTTTACCCGTGCATCCGACAGTAAGGTGAAATAGCGGCTGATATAGGCATAGGCAGGGTGATGAAAACCACTGCGTAGTGAACCATATACAAACAGCTGACCATTGGATTGTTCCATAATTGCGAAGATTTCTTAACTGTCTACCAAAAAACAAAATACTTCCTTGGGACCATGAACGCCGACCACCAAAGTTTTTTCAATATCCGCCGTACGGCTGGGTCCGGTGGCCAGGGTAACCATTGAAGGGAACTGTTGACCATACCCCTCCCTTAATTGTACCAAAGCATCACTGATATCATATACCAATTGGTTGGTATAAGCGATACAGATATGAACCGGTGCATATACGCTAACCGTTCTGCCGCTTGGCTGGGCGCTGCTCATGATCATAGTACCCGTTCTGGCTACCAGGTATTCACATCCCGTGATCGATGCATCGCAGCTGGCCACGGCATCATGATAGGGGATATCCAGTCCGGCTTCGGTCAGCTTCTGCTGAAGGGCTGTTTCGCGGGAATAGATTTTTGTCCATTTCCGGGTGCTGATCAGTATCTGTAACTGTTCAACCAATTCTTTTTCATCGGCACAAAACGAGAACCTTCCTTCCAGCTTACTAAAATTTTCGGCAAACTCCACTTCCAGTTCTTCTTTGGAAGGCAGAAATACGGATTCATTGCCTTCACTGGCAGGAAAGGGAACAGGCACTGGTTTAGCCAGTGCCTGTTTGATCTTATTCAAAATATTTTCTCTTGCGTTACTGCCCATTATCCAATAATAGAAGTTTCAGAATTATCGGCCGAGGAGGAAGTGGGATCAAATGTCTGCTCACCCACCGGATGACCATTGGTTAATTCCTCTTCGATCTCGATCAGTTTTTTCTCTTCAAAAGGACGTTTACCGATCAGCGTTTCCACATCACTCTTGTGCAATACCTCTTTATCCAGCAACTCTTTGGCCAGGATTTCCACCTGTTCTTTTTT
>JAGWTX010000280.1 GCA_028875955.1 Bacteroidota bacterium
CCATACCAGTGTGGAAGCAAAAAGAAGGGAATCAAACCGATCCAAAAAACCGCCATGACCCGGCATGAGCTGTCCGCTGTCTTTTACGCCAGCCAGTCTTTTCAGCTTGCTTTCAAAAAGATCCCCGGCCGTTCCACCCACAGCGGCCGTAACCGAAATCAGCAACAATGCCTTGATGGGAAAACCAAGATAAGCATGACCGGCATAGGTGATCAAACCGATGGCGATAATGGCGCCTCCGATGGTGCCTTCCCATGTTTTTTTGGGGGAAATGGCAGAAAAAGGTGTTTTGCCGATAAAGGAACCAACGAGATAGGCCATGGTATCATTGATCCAGATAGATGCGATAAGCAGTAAAGGCAGCATCCAGGCATAACTGTCGAGTAACATAACGCTGAAACTTCCTGATAGTCTCATCAATAACCCCCAGCTCAGAGAGATATAGAGCAGACCCAAAAAGGAATGCGCCCATAACCGGGGATTGAGTTTTTTGGTAAGCAGCAACTCACTCAGGATAAAGGCAATCAAACCCACCCAAAACATCGACCAGCCAATCAGCGCCAGGCTCATTTTACCGATATGATACACCGGATCTGACAGCCAAAGCATCAATCCATAACCGATCAGCATCATTCCATAGCGATGAAGGGGATGTATTTCCTGGTAAGATTTGTCGATCAAACCCACCAGCCGCTGGTATTCCCACCAACAGCCAAAATGAATGATGGTGAACAGGAACAGAAAACTCCACTGGTTCCACAACAAACCGGTTAGCATCACTGCAACAAATAAAATAGCAGTTATGGCACGTGTCTTGAAGGTTTGAAAATGAAAAGCCATGTTAGGACAATGTTTCGGTTAAAAAAAGTAGCCGGATAATCTTGTATTACTATGCATCCGGAAGCTTTGTGATTAATTCAGGAGATTTTTGGCTATGAGCTGCCGGGCTGTTTCCAGTAAATGTCCGGGTACAAACAATTCAATATCTCCAAAATTAAGATAACTGCTGTCTTGTTTATTCATGATCTGAACCGGCACTTCATTTTCTTCCAGCATACCTTGTATGATACTGGCTTCTGCGGGGTTTCTTGTGGCGAATATTTTTTTCCAGGGGTCCATCAGGCTTTGTTGTTTTCCTGCGTTGAATGTAAGAATTGTTCCTTAGGGTTCTCTAACCGGATGCTTTCTTTTTTAAATAAGCGGAACAGGACAACCAGCACACAAACAGACAGCAGACCCCACCAAACGGGTATGCTTTCGTCCATTGTCTTGGTGATGGACCTGCCTTGTTTTCCGGCGATATACAACTGGGTTACCACGATGGCATTGTTCAGAAAATGCAACAGGATACTCAGCCAGATGTTTTTGCTGTAATAAAAGATCAGACCCAGCACCATTCCCAATGCCAGCCTGGGCAGAAATCCGAAATAGGAAAAATGAAAGGCACTGAATAAGACGCTGGTGATCAGGATCCCCATCCATTTTTTTTGCGTCCAGCCCACAAACACCTGTTGAAACCCGCTCCTGAACAGTACTTCCTCAAAAATTGCCGGAGCTGCTGCCAGTACGATCAGGGAGAGGAGGTAATCCGAAAGACTCCTCATGGTTGCCATCGACAGCATGGAAGCCTTGTATGCTTCTTCCATTTCCTTTGCTTTTGCGTACCATTTGGCAGGTAGGGGTATCCATTCATTCAATTCACCCAAAGCACCGCTAAGCATGATACTTGCCACCGATAAGCCCAGCAAAAGCAGTATTTGCCTAGGACTGATCCCCGACCGAAAACCCAGTTGGGAAAAAGGCCGTTTGCTGAGGATACGGGCCAGTGCCAGTGCCGGAAAAAAGAAAACAAAAAGCGAAGCCAGTGTATTCAGCAGACGGGCAATATTGGCATTTTCAGGCAAATTGATCTTCACAAGGGCCTGTTGGAAGGATACATGCATCAGCATTCCGCCTATCAATGGGATCAAAAACGCCGAAAGGACCATGGAAACACCCATAAAACCCAGTAAGAAAGCTAATTGTGAGGGATAGTTAACCTTTGGCTTTTGATTATTCATCCATGTAAAATAAGATTGTAAATTTGCAATTTCTTTACAGCAAAAAATACAGGGAAAGGATAAATGGCAAGTCCGATGTCCGATTACCTGAAAATCAGGAACCATGGTCAGAATAGCGCAGATAGAACTTCCGGATTTCCCCTTATTACTGGCACCCATGGAGGATGTCAGTGATCCGCCTTTCCGTGCTGTTTGTAAAGATAATGGCGCAGACCTGATGTACACAGAATTTATCAGCAGTGAGGGTCTGATCAGGGATGCCATCAAAAGCCGCCAGAAACTGGATATTTTCGAATATGAACGTCCGGTAGGCATCCAGATTTTCGGGGGCGATGAAGAGGCGCTGGCCCTGAGTGCCAAAATAGTAGCTACGGTAAACCCGGATCTGGTGGATATCAATTTTGGCTGTCCCGTTAAAAAAGTGGTCACCAAGGGAGCTGGCGCCGGCGTATTGAAAGATGTGGATCTGATGGTCCGGCTCACCGAAGCCGTTGTCAAAAGCACTTCCCTTCCGGTTACGGTAAAAACCCGGCTGGGCTGGGATGATCAGTCAAAAAATATTGAAGAAGTTGCCGAGCGGTTACAGGATGTGGGCATCAGGGCCCTGGCCATTCACGGACGGACCCGCTCACAGATGTACAAGGGGTCGGCAGACTGGTCGCTGATTGCCAGGGTTAAAAACAATCCCCGCATCCATATTCCCATTTTTGGGAACGGGGATATCGACAGTCCCCAAAAGGCACTGGAATACAAGAACCGGTATGGGGTAGATGGAATTATGATCGGAAGGGCCGCTATCGGGTACCCCTGGATCTTCCGGGAAATCAAACATTTTCTTGCCACCGGTGAGCTGATGGATCCGCCTACCCTGACTGAAAGAGTGGAAGTAGCCCGGAAACATTTGCGTAAATCCCTGGAATGGAAGGGCCCCATTGCCGGTATCAACGAAATGCGCAGACATTATGCCAACTATCTCAAAGGGCTACCCAATATCAAGGAATACCGTAACAGACTGGTTACCTTAAAAACCGGTGAGGAAGTGGAAGCCGTTCTTGACGAAGTGAAACAACATTACGAAGGTTTCACCATTGAGCGAACCCCTATTGAACTGATCAATTACCACGAAAAATGTCCAGTCTGATGCCGGTTATGGCATGATCGCCTTCGTTATTTCCGGATTTTTCGGTGATACCGTTTGTGCAAAAAAACGAATCAGGATACCCTGTTCATTCACCAGGTATTTACTGAAATTCCAAACAGGTTGCTCATCACACCAGCCATTTTGGGAAACCTGGGTCAGCCATTGAAAAACAGGATGCTGATCTGCACCCTTTATCACATGGCATTTTTTCATCAATGGGAAACTGATCCCGTAATTGATCTTGCAAAATTGGGCGATGGCGGTATCAGTGCCGGGTTCCTGTTCTTTAAAATCATTGGCAGGGAAAGCAATAATTTCCAGTTTATCCTTGTATTGCTGGTAGAGTTTTTCCAGCTCATCGTATTGCGCAGTAAAACCACAATCACTCGCCGTATTGACAATCATTACTTTTTTACCGGCAAACCTGCTGAAATCAAGGGTATCCCCGTTATTGGCGATGGCTTTTAGCGAATAAAAGGAAACCGGTGGGGGAACCAGTTTTGTGTTGACCAGGATATCCCTTTTATCGGGAAACCATTTCCCCTTTAACATGATAACAGGATACATGGTTTTTAAAATCGATTGTCGCCAGGTCATATTTTTCTTTTTTATAAGTACAAGTGCCATCAATATAACCGCCAGACTGATCAATAGTTTTCGCATACGCTAATATTAACGATCAAAAAAACTGAAACCAATGTATCATTCAATGATTCCTTTGTTACAATACGGTTCATTAAAAACCCGAAACCGGTTTTACCGGATTATCCATTTAAACAACCGCAATTTCCCTTTGAAAGGCGGATATTTTAAAGCCGGGTCAAACCAGGTGGGTGTTTTCATGACGGCTTTTTTATGACTGAATGTTTCAAAAGAATATTTACCATGATAGGCACCCGTGCCGCTGTACCCCCTGCCTCCAAAAGGCAGATTCGGATTGGTCAGATGCCAGCTGGCATTATTCACACAAGCCCCGCCCGATGGCACATCCTCGATCCATTTCTTTGCGGAATCTGCATGGGAAGTGAA
>JAGWTX010000281.1 GCA_028875955.1 Bacteroidota bacterium
GAGCCAGGACAATGAGCTGCCCTTCTTTGAAAAGATCATCATGAAGATCTATTTCTGGCTCAAGGAGATCAGCCTGGGCGAAGAACGCGGTTTTGGTCTTGACCCCAGTAATGTAACCATTGAAAAATTCCCGCTGATTGTGGCGCCTGTTGCCAAATTAAATCTGCAAAGGGTCTATCACGAGGATATGGAAGAGGAATAAGTAACCCGCTACCTGTACAATGTTCAGATAAATCCCGGAACTTAGGGAACCAAAACCCTGGCCTTGTCTTCCATCCTGCTCTACCTACTGATCGGCTACCTGCTGCTGGCCATACTGGTCTATCTGGTCCAGGAGAAATTCATTTTCAAACCCGAGAAACTTTCCCAGGATTTCAAATTCAAATATGATGCGCCTTTTGAAGAGTTGTTCTTCGAAGTGGCACCGGGTATCCGCATCAATGGACTGCATTTTTACACGCCGGATCCCAAGGGGCTGATCCTATACCTGCATGGCAACTCCCGCAGCATCAAGGGGTGGGCCAAATGTGCCAGAGACTTTTACCGGTATGGCTATGATGTGGTGCTGGTGGATTACCGGGGTTTTGGAAAAAGCACCGGCAAACGCAGTGAGAAGAACTTACTCTCGGATCTGCAGTTTGTATACGACAAGCTGCTGGAAAAATATGAACAGCATCATATCCTGGTTTATGGGCGGAGCCTGGGATCGGGTTTCGCCACCAAACTGGCAGCCGACAATGCACCCCGTTACCTGATCCTGGATGCGCCTTATTTCAGTTTTCTGAAAGTGGTGGAAAGGTTCACCCCCTTCCTGCCACACCGGATTCTTTTACGCTACCATTTACGCACCGATCACTGGATCCGTAAAGTGAATTGCCATACCTATATCCTGCACGGTACCCGCGACAGACTGATTCCCATCCGGCACAGCGAAAAGCTGCAACAACTCAATCCCCATAAGATCACCCTGATCCGGATCCAGGGAGGCGGACACAATAACCTGCCGGCTTTTCCCGAATACCACAACTTCATCCGGGATATTTTACAGTACTGATCCTGTCTGCTTACCTTTGACAGGTGAAAAATACATTCAGGATTGCAGGATGGGTCAAACTTTGCATCATAGGTTATAGCCTGATCGGTATCGGCATATTTTATCTGCAGGAAACCATCATCTTTCAACCCACCGTGGTGGCTGCAGACAGCAGCTATGGTTTTCAACAACCCTACCTGGAAAAGAATATCGCCTTGGATGATCAGACGCGATTTAACCTGATAGAGTTCACCGTTGCGGATTCGCTGCGTAAAGGTGTGGTATTGTATTTCCATGGGAACAAGGGAAATGTAAAACGGTATAACCGGTTTGTTGACAATTTTACCCGGCATGGCTATGAAGTCTGGATGGCAGATTATCCCGGTTTTGGAAAATCCACCGGAAAGGTTTCAGAATCCATACTGTATGAGGAATCCCTGCAGGTGTATAAACTGGCGAGGATTCAGTACCAGCCCGGTCAGATAATCCTTTACGGAAAATCGCTGGGGTCGGGTATTGCTGCACAACTGGCTTCGGTACGGGATTGCAAAAGACTGATCCTGGAAACCCCCTATTACAGTCTTACTTCGCTGGCCCGTATCTATTTATGGATGTATCCACTGGATCTGCTGATGCATTACCATCTGCCCACCCACGACTACCTGACCAAAGTAACCGCACCCGTTACCATCTTTCATGGCACAGCAGACGGTGTAGTCCCTTATTTCAATGCCAGCCGGTTAAAATCTGTTCTGAAACCATCGGATGAATTTATCACCATCCAGGGCGGATCACACAGGGACCTGAATCGTTTTCCGCTGATGCAGGAGAAACTGGATAGCCTGTTACGCATGTAACCGTCCTGCAGGAATGGTTACTGATTTATTGTTTCAAAAGTGGTGGCAGGCTTTTCCCGATCCAGAACTGTATATAATCTTCCACCCGCGCATTCACCGGACTTGTATCTAGCAAACCGGGGTTCCATAAGGGCATGGAAAGCAGCATGCGCTGAATCATTTTCTGAAAAAAACGGTGATGGCCGGAAAAATAAGTGAGGGTGCGAGAAAAGTTGCTACCTGCATACAGGGTTGCGCTTACCCGTAAAAACCTGGGATCACTGAGCACTCCCCGCTGATCTATGACAAAGGAGAAATGCAGGCGGATATATTTGGCGGTATCCCCTTTTTGTTGCACCAATTGCAGCAGGCTATCCAACCCGTCGCAGTGATAATAATAAAAACGCTGGCAGGAATCGGAACCGAAGGGGAACAGGGGCGGATGTGAAAGGGTTTTTGCCTGATAGACAATCGGCAAATGTGATGGCTTCATTTGCGCATAGCTGCCCGGGACAAGGAAGAGGCATCCTAAAAAAATCATTTTTTTCATAGAACAGATTCGATTCAAAAGAACGATCTGTTCGGCACAATAAATAGCGTATTTATACGGGTAAAATATACTTGCTTTTGTTCAGTTTTACTTTCTCAGGTATGCCAGCCATGATCTCTTCTTTCAGGATATCAATCAGTCTTTTCTTTACAAAATCACGGTGTACCACAATGCTCACTTCGCGCATGGGTGCCGGTCTTTTGAAATAGCGGATCTGTCCCAGTTGCCGGGCCGGCATGCCCTGGGTAGCCAGTTCGGGCAGGATCGTGATCCCGTCGTTGGTATCCACCATTCGGCGAAGGGTTTCGATGGAGCCGGCTTCATAATCAAAATGACTGGCATCGCGACTGGCTTTTCTGAGTTCACAAAGATTTACGATCTGGCTGCGGAAACAATGGCCTTCTTCTAGCAGCCACAATTTATTCGGATCAATGTCCTGGGGCAGCATATAGGTTTTGCGGTAAGCCGCATTTTTTTTGGATACATAGGCCATCAGCTCTTCATAGAACAGGACATGTTCCTTGATACCGGTTTCCTGCAGCGGGGTGACGAGGATGCCCATGTCAATCCTGCCCGCACGCAAATGTGCAATGATATTGTCGGTGGTAAATTCGTTCACCACCAGTCTTACCAGTGGGTATTTTTCAGTAAAGCGTTGCACAAACAAGGGCAAAAGATAGGGTGCCAGCGTGGGAATGATACCGATCTTCAGCTCTCCTGTTACCACACCTTTTTTTCTTTGCACCAGTTCATCCAGCTCGTTTTTTTCGGCAAGGATTTTCCGGGCCTGGTCGATCAGTTCCCTGCCCAGTTCGGTTGGTATCACGGGTTGTTTGCTCCGGTCAAATATTTTCACACCCAGTTCCTCCTCCACTTTCTGGATCTGCATACTCAAAGTAGGCTGCGATACAAAACAGTGATGGGCGGCCGAGGCGAAATGCCGGAATGTGTCTACGGCGATAATGTATTGCAATTGTACAAAAGTCATCTGATAGATTTTATCTATGTGCTGATAAAGTTAATCGATCTGAACCGGGAAACAAACCCTGTTCCGCATCCATGACAAAACAGTACAGATCCCTCCCGGATGACCGCATGACATGCCGCTTTTCCGTATCTTACGTTACAACCAAACACCACACATGACTGCAGAAGAAAATTTATTGCGATTGCAGATCAGTCTGCCTCCTTCACCCAAACCCCTGGGTGTCTACAAACCGCTGCTGATCCATGGCAACCAGGTATGGCTATCCGGTCATGGGCCCCTGATCTCCGAAGGTGTTTTTATCCTGGGACGGGTGGGCGATACCCTGACAAAGGAAGAAGGGAAACAGGCCGCCAGACAGGTGGGCCTGGCCCTATTGGCCACTTTGCGGGAGCAGTTGGGTTCCCTTAACCGGATTAAACGGGTCATCAAGGTTTTGGGCATGGTCAGCTGTACCCCCGAATTTGACCAGCATCCTTTTGTGATCAATGGCTGCAGTGAACTTTTTGCGGAAATCTGGGGACCCGACAATGGAGTGGGTGTACGGAGTGCCATCGGCGTTCAATCGCTGCCGGGGAGCATACCGGTTGAGATAGAAGCGATGTTTGAATGGGGAGAAGGATAGGTTATCTGAACTGATTAGTTCTTAATAGAAAAAGATCAAATAATTATAAATAAGCAAAAATAGAAAATAGTAAATAGATCAGGAAGCATTTGATTCTGATTGTCTTAGCTTTTTTGATTGTACCGGGAGCTAACGTTAAAGGCTTTGCGAAGGTTGGGCATCCGTGATACAACAGCTTGGCTGTATGTAAACCTGCTTCA
>JAGWTX010000282.1 GCA_028875955.1 Bacteroidota bacterium
ATCGTAAAAGCCGTAGCCAATGCACCGGCATCCGTTGCTTTTGGCGAAACCACGGTTGCACTGATGATTGCGGAAACCGGCATACCGGTTCTGGGATCCACAATATGCGAATACCAGGTGCCGTTGATCAGATTCCCCCTGCGATAATTGCCACTGGTGGCAACCGCCAGGTTCTGAATACTGAGCTGATCAATCGGTGCATCGTTTTCTGCATCGGCCTTGGGATCCGCTATGCCTACTTTTTCTGTAAGGTTGCCCGACACCACCATGTCTCCGCCGATATTGATCAGTACCGCCTGTATCCCGGGTATCGTTTTGGCGATATGCGTTGCCTGCTGGATAATAAAGCTTTTGGTAAACGAGTTGAGTATGAGCGGTGTTTTTGTCAAATGAATAGCCATATGAGTCTTTTCATCCAGCTTCCAATGTGTTTGCTGAGCCTGGGAAACGGCTTCCTGTAATTGGAGCGAAGTGGGAAGGGTTTGACTGGCAGCGGATTCTTTCCATAGTTGACTGATCACTTGCGCAGAAGCATCCAATGCCCCGCCGGTCTTTGTCTTCCACTGGTCATACATTTGCAAAACAGCAAACAATTCCGGCGACAGGGTTTCTGCTGTCTGATAGGTTTTCATCCATTGACAAAACTCGCTTTTTGAATCATAGGCGCTTAACAGGCCAGACAACCGGGTAATCTCCTGCAATGCTGCCGACTCTGCCTTATCTGCCAGTTGCTGACTGGTCGCCTTGATCTTTATTTCAAGAGAAGTGCCCAGTACATTTTCAAAATGGGATGTATATACATTATTTGCAGCCGGTGTTTCAGGATGTTTTTCTCCTGCAATGGCTGCAAAATGCATCAAAACAAAACAGGCACTTGCGAAAAGGATTTTTTTCATTGGGTTCTATGGTTTAAAATTTTGTAAGGGTTTTGCCAAAACCTGCTGATGGTTACCAGACTTTACTAATGGCATTGCCGCTGAATGGTTAACTTTTAAAAACAAAAATTATCCGGCAGCAAGATTACCTCTGCCCAAAGTGCAACACTTACAGAATCTGGAAATATTTTTTAGGTGATTACTGATTTTTATACGGTAAACATTTGGAAACCGTAAAAACACAGGCCTGACCTCTCGTTTTTTTCCGTTAAACCCGTTAACATTTCAAGGAGGGAAATACAGGTTTCGAAATCCGAAAACAGCAGGCAGAAAGGATAGATTTATCTGGCAAAGGACTTTTGGGATGCATGACCGGTTTCATGATCCGCATTTCCCCAAGCGGCCGGAATTTTGTACATTCCGTTATTGGATCCCAAACGGTTACCCCATGAAAAAAAGGACTTTTCTCAAAGGTTTGGCATTGGCAGGACTCACCACACCCTTTTCCGGAAACAGTATGGCAAGGCTGATTGAAAAAGCCGGTCAGATCCCGGCTGAACAGTTGGCAACAGATGATGATTTCTGGACCGCCATAAGGGGTGATTACCGGCTCAAACCGGATTATATCAACCTCGAAAGCGGTTATTATAACATACTCCCGCAATCCCTCCTGGAAAAATACCTGACGCATATCCGTGAAATCAATTACCAGGGTTCATATTATATGCGTACGGTACAATTCGGGAACAAGAAAAAAATGGCTGCCAAAGTAGCCGGTCTGGTTGGTTGCGGGGAAGATGAATTGATCCTTACCAGAAATACCACCGAATCGCTGGACATGATTATTAGCGGATTTCCCTGGCAAAGTGGCGATGAAGCCATCATGGCTGAACAGGATTACGGATCAATGCTGGAAATGTTCAAACAGGTAAGCAGGCGGTATGGCATCGTCAATAAAGTGATTTCCGTGCCGAATCATCCGGTTTCCGATGAGGAGATCGTAAACCTATATGAAAACGCCATTACCCCGCATACCAAATTGCTGATGGTATGCCATATGATCAACATCACCGGACAGATCTTACCTGTCAGAAAGATCTGTGATATGGCGCATAGCAAAGGCGTCCAGGTGATGGTAGACGGGGCCCATGCCGTAGCGCATATTGAAGTGAATATTCCCGAACTCCATTGTGATTATTATGGTGCGAGTTTACACAAATGGCTTTGCGCCCCATTGGGTGAAGGAATGCTTTTTGTCAAGAAGGAACATATCCCCAGGATCTGGCCAATTTTTGCAGAATCCAGTCAACCGGCTGATGACATAGCCCGGTTAAACCATACCGGCACAATGCCGGTACATACTGACTTGGCGATCAGCGATGCCGTGGATTTTTACCAAAGTATCGGTGGCGCCAAAAAAGAAGCCCGTATGCGTTTTCTGCAGCAATACTGGACCAGCAAAGTGCGTGACCTGCCCAATGTGATCGTCAATACCCCAAAGGAACCCATGCGGGCCTGTGGCATAGCAAATGTGGGTATCCGCAATATGTTGCCGGCCGATCTTGCCCAAACCCTGTTACAGAAATATAAAATTTATACTGTGGCCATTGATGGGGCCAATGTGCATGGTTGCCGTATCACGCCCAATATTTTTACCACCACCGCTGAACTGGATGTGCTTGTGACAGCCTTATCCGAATTGAATCAACACACCTAAACGGTTTACATATTAGCAGGCTGTCCTTACAACATTCACAGATAATCTATTCTATTGCAGTAATCGTTTATTTTGCAAACAGATTCCCATTGCTGCTATCGTTTAAATGATAAAGATTGTGCCTGTAAAGCATATTGGCGTATCAGACATTGGTTGTTTTCCCATTATTAAACCGAATTTTTATATAAATAGATACTGATGAAAAAAATTATGCTCTTTCTTTTACCGGCAATGCTTTTCTCTGCCAGTTGTGATACCCTGAAAAGCCTTGGCAATATTTTATCTGAAGTGGATGCAGCCAATGCCATCAAGGAAGCCCTGATCATCGGGTCTGATTTTGGCGCAAACAGCCTGGGTCAGCACGGATCTTTCAGCAGCGATGTGTTGCTGAATGCCATTTTACCGCAGGGTGCCAGTCAGGTCATACAGACCCTGAACAAACTGGGTCTGGCTTCTGAATTCAACCGGTTTACCAATACCCTCGACAATGCCGCCGTAGATGCGGTAACCAGGTCAGGACCTGTTTTTGTGAATAGCATCCGGAAGATGTCGATCCGGGATGCGATCGGTATTGTAAAAAACGGAGGCACTGCCGCTACGGATTACCTGAGAAGAACAGCCGGGGATTCATTACAGAAAACAGTCACACCCATCATGTATACGGCCCTACAGGAATACAAAGTAGCCGATCAATGGAATAGTTTAGTAGCACCGGTAAAATTATTGCTCGGGAACAAAGCCGGTCTCAATCTGAACCTGGATCATATCCTGGCGGTAATGATTGTCAATAACATGTTTCAGAAAATAGAGCAAAAGGAAATCGCCATCAGAACCGATGCCAATGCCCGTACAACAGCTTCCCTTCAAAGGGTGTTTGGGAAAAACTGGAATACGACTACGAATTAAGCAGAAGGATTTTCCTTTGTACTGTATTTCGGGTTTGCATAAAAAAACCGTTTTCATCTTGTTTGAACCCTGCGAATGAGCTATGGCCAGTTTGATACATGGCCCGTGCAAAAACGCTGAAAACCACTTCTCCACTTTAACAAATATTTACCCGGACGGGTTACAACTTCTGGCATTTGTTTATCCCCGATTATCCCCCTTTCAGTTGTCAAAATTCATCCTTGGTTCATTTCCTTAACAATAGGGTAACAGGCGGTTAACCACCGGCAAACCATATATGTATATTGGCTTGTGACCGGATAACATTCTTGCTAGGTTTAGGTTACCATTCAATCATTAAACCACCCTATCATGAAAAAGTTATCCATCATCCTGGGCCTGATGGCCATCACCTTTTCTTCCTTTGCCAAAGATGTAAATGAAGAAGTCCTTAAAGTGTTTCATAACACTTATCCTGATGCTACCAAAGTATCCTGGTCCGAAGACAAAGACAGTTATATGGTTTTCTTTACCCGAAACAATATCAGTTTCCGTGTCATCTATGATACGGAAGGCAACATCCTGATGGCGTTTAAATATTATGGTGAAGACAACCTGCCTCCCCTTGTACTGGGTAAAGTGAAAAAAGCCTACCCCGGATTTTCCGTACACAGCGTGGTTGAAAAATCCAGTGAAGCGGCTATTGAATACCATATTACACTGGAGAACAGTAAAAAACTGATCAC
>JAGWTX010000283.1 GCA_028875955.1 Bacteroidota bacterium
CAAGTGCTTTTCTGTGAAAACGAAACCAATAACCAAAAACTTTACAACGCAGAGAACAGCGGCAAATACTGCAAAGATGGCATCCATGAATATTTGGTAAACGGAAATGAATCAGCCGTGAACATCAATGCAAAGGGCACCAAAGCCGCATTGAATTACGACCTGGAAATTCCGGCAGGAGGCAAAACCAGTATCCGCTTACGGTTAACGGAAAAGGATAAGGCCGATGATGCATTTTCGGATTTTGATACCCTGTTTCAGCAAAGAATACAGGAAGCGGATGAATTCTACCAGCAATTACAGGAGGAGATCAGTGATCCTGAAGAAAAACAGATCCAGCGCCAGGCATTTGCAGGCATGTTATGGAGCAAACAATTCTATTACTACAATGTGCAGGAATGGCTGGATGGCGATCCTTCTGAACCTACCCCACCGGCATCCCGGCGAAAAGGCAGAAACCATGATTGGCGCCATGTAAATAATTTCAATATCCTTTCTATGCCGGACAAATGGGAATATCCCTGGTTTGCGGCATGGGATCTGGCTTTTCATTGTATCCCTTTTGCACTCATCGATTCCGCATTTGCAAAAAAACAGTTACAACTCCTCACCCGGGAATGGTATATGCATCCCAACGGACAGTTGCCCGCTTATGAATGGGCATTGGGTGATGTGAATCCGCCGGTGCATGCATGGGCCGCGTGGCGGGTATATACCATTGATAAAAGAAACCGGGATGGCAAGGGTGATATCGCATTTCTGGAATCGGTATTCCACAAACTCCTGCTCAATTTCACCTGGTGGGTGAACCGGAAAGATGCACAGGGCAACAATATATTCGAAGGTGGTTTTTTAGGCCTGGACAATATCGGTGTCTTTGACAGGAGTGCCCCGCTTCCCACGGGCGGTTATATTGAACAGGCAGACGGCACCAGCTGGATGGCCATGTATGCCCTGAATATGTTACGCATCTCGTTGGAATTGGCAAAACACAATGAGGTTTACCAGGACATGGCCACAAAATTTTTTGAACACTTTTTGTATATCGCAGGTGCCATGGATAACATGGGCGAAAACGGAGCCGGTTTATGGAATGAGGAAGACCAGTTTTTTTATGATGTACTGAAACTTCCAAACGATGGCAGCATCCAGTTAAAAGTCCGGAGCCTGGTTGGATTGATCCCGCTTTTTGCGGTTGAAGTACTGGATCATTCCCTACTCACTGAACTACCCGAATTTGCGAAAAGACTCAGCTGGTTTTTGGAGAACCGCCCCGATCTTGCCAGTCTGGTATCCCGGTGGCATGAAAAAGGATCCGGTGATACCCATTTGCTCTCTTTGCTAAGGGGTCACAGGATCAAAAAGATTCTTACCCGGATGTTGGATGAGACCGAATTCTTAAGCGACCACGGCATACGAGCCTTATCAAAATTCC
The DNA here is from genome assembly GCA_028875955.1 of Bacteroidota bacterium. Taxonomy (GTDB): domain Bacteria; phylum Bacteroidota; class Bacteroidia; order Chitinophagales; family Chitinophagaceae; genus Sediminibacterium. Next base: position 1,436 of record JAGWTX010000283.1, read on the forward strand.
ATAAAGACCACCCTTATGATTTTTTTGTGGATGGCACCCATTTCACAGTTGCGTATGACCCCGGCGAATCAACAAGCGGTTTGTTTGGCGGCAACAGCAACTGGAGAGGCCCTGTCTGGATGCCGGCTAATTTTCTGATCATCGAAAGTCTGCAAAGATTCCATTATTATTACGGGGATGATTTTACCGTGGAATGCCCAACGGGAAGTGGCCATTACCTGACACTGGCAGCAGTGGCAGACGAGATTTCCAAAAGACTGGTCAGCCTGTTTAAAAAGGATTCCCAGGGCAACCGGCCTGTTTCGGGCAGGAATGAAAAAATACAAAAGGATCCGAATTTTTCCCAATACCTGCTTTTCTATGAATATTTTCATGGAGACAATGGAAGAGGCATCGGCGCTTCACACCAGACTGGCTGGACCGGGCTGATCGCAAAATTATTACAACCCGCCAGAAAAGAAATCCCGATACAGTAATCTTTTACATCAGCCATGATAACCAAAACCCGTGATAGTTACAAGGATCCGTTTTCCGCAGCGGACTATGAATGGCTGGAAACAAATGGCATGGGAGGATGGGCCGGAAGCAGTATCACAGGAATGCAAACACGCAGGTACCATGGTCTTTTGGTGGCCGCCACCCAACCCCCCACTGAAAGAAAAGTATTGGTCTCCAAGCTTGATGAAACGATCCGTTGCGGAGAGGAATCCTTTGCACTTTCCACAAACGATTATGGTGATGTGGTTTTTCCGGAGGGCTATCAATACCTGGCATCCTTTACCCGGAATCTTTTTCCGGAATGGATCTATGCCGTCAGGGATATCCGTCTGAAGAAAACCATCTCCATGATCCACGGGGAAAACAGTACACTTATTTGCTATGAGGTACTGGATGCGCCCCAATCATTTACGCTGGATCTTGTTCCGCTGCTTGCATTCAGGGATTATCACGCCATAGGCAGCAAAAGAGATTCCTTTGATCAGACATCCCATTTTACAGATGATATATTTTCCATCAAACCCTATCCGGAATTACCCCGGGTTTACATAAGGATTCCGGGATCCCGTTTTCTTGCTTCTCCCGACTGGTATTATCATTTCCACTATGCCAAAGAGGCCTACCGTGGCCAGGATGCATGGGAAGACCTGTTTTGCCCGGGTATTTTTTCCGTATCCTTACAAAAAGGGGATAAGCTTGGTATCCTGTTGTCCACTGAAGAACCTGCCGGCAGGAATATATTTGAATGCTTCGAAAAGGAGAGACAAAGAAAACAATCGCTGCTCTCCTCCGCTTTTACCGGAACAATGGATCAATATCTCCGGCTGGCTGCTGATCAGTTTATTGTTAAACGGGCAAAAAACCTTTCAACGGTTATTGCGGGTTATCACTGGTTTACTGACTGGGGCAGGGATACCATGATCGCATTACAAGGGCTCTGTCTGTCTACCGGCAGGTTTGCTGATGCAAAAAACATATTGACCGCTTTTGCCGATCGCATCAGTGATGGCATGTTACCCAACCGTTTCTGCGATGCAGGGGATCAACCGGAATACAATACGGCAGATGCTACGCTTTGGTTTTTTGTCGCTCTGCATCAGTACCATACCATCACCGGCGACGATTCGTTTGTCAATACCATGTATCCTGTACTGGAAACAATCATCCAATGGCATATCCGGGGAACCCGTTATCATATAAAAGTGGCCGATGATGGTCTTTTGTATGCAGGTGAACCCGGGGTTCAGCTTACCTGGATGGATGCCAAAGTGGGCGATTGGGTTGTAACACCCAGAACCGGGAAACCGGTAGAGATCCAGGCTCTTTGGTATAATGCGCTTTGCATCTTTCTGGATTTATCAAAAGGCAGTGGGCAAACTGAAATAACCCAACAGGCAGAGCGTTTGATTCAATTGTTCAGGGAGAATTTTCAGAAAAAATTCTGGAACCCGGAACTGAATTGTCTGTATGATTGCCTGAACGAAGCAGACATACCCATGGATGAAATCAGACCCAACCAGGTTTTTGCGATCAGTCTCCCCTATCCCCTGCTTGCACCACAGGAAGCATTACAGGTATTAGACATCCTAAAAAAACATCTGGTAACACCAGCGGGTCTGAGAAGTTTATCTGACCAGGATCCCAAATACCAACCAGTATATGGTGGTGATCAGGTAAAAAGGGATGGGGCATATCACCAGGGAACCGTATGGGCCTGGTTAATGGGCCCCTATATAGATGCGATGATTCGGTACAAAACCGGCACAGGTTACGGGGAGGCGGCTACGATCATTTCAAATTTTGCAGCACACTTGGAAGAAGCCTGTTTGGGATCGGTATCTGAGATCTTTGATGGGGATGCTCCTCATCATCCCAGGGGTTGTATCTCGCAGGCATGGAGTGTTGCCGAATTGCTTCGGGTCATCCATCAATACCGGTTAGACCCTGCTATTTAAAACGAATCTTATAGATGAGTATAATGGTGGCAAACACCAGCGTTATCCCATTTGCAATAATGATGGGCATATCCCTGTTACCAATGCCATATAATAACCAAAGCAGGGTTCCTGATGCAAACAGGGCATACATGCCAAGTGAAATACCCGAAGTGTTTTTTGTTTGAATCGTTTTGATGGCCTGCGGGATAAAAGATACCGTGGTACAGGTGGCAGCCATTAATCCCAGAAGAGTAATAAGACTCATATCAATTTCTTTACAACAAGATACTCCAATACGCAGCTTCTGCCATTTTTTTTATCGATGCTGTAAGGTGCTGAAAACGG
>JAGWTX010000284.1 GCA_028875955.1 Bacteroidota bacterium
TACCAGGTAACGGATCGATTTTCCGGACCGTATGTTATTGCGGATGGAAGTGGCAGACAATTGCAGGAGAGGAGCATTCAGAACGGTATGATTGGCTCCGAAGTTTTCTGTTATGGGAAATCCGGGCCGGAGATAAATGATAAAGGCATATTGCCGGATCAGCGTTTCAAAATTTTTCCAGTGCGGCAGGTTTTGAAAACTGTCACTGCCCATCAGTATGGAAAATTCGTGGTTCGGATATTTTTCTTCGAGATAGGTAAGGGTATCGATGGTAAAAGAGGGGCGGGGCAATTTGAATTCAACATCGGATGCGCGTAAGCGGGGATCGTCTTCCACCGCCAGGTGTACCAGGTGCAGACGCTGGTATTCGTTGAGTAATACCGATGAGGGTTTTAAAGGGTTTTGGGGAGAAACCACCAGCCAAACCTGCTGGCAATCGGTTTCATTGGCCACATGACTGGCTACGATCAGGTGACCGGTATGAATCGGGTTAAAAGAGCCAAAATAGAGGGCAATTTTCATGTATATGATTGACAATCAATATATTACGATTCTATGAGAGTTCTACAAAAATACTGTTTGCCTCATTCAAACGCAGACTCAGGTGATAGCCGGCCACAGAAACCGAGATCGGGTCTCCGAGGGGGGCGATTTGTTCTACTACCACTTTTTCACCAGGCACACAACCCATTTCCATCAGTTTGATAAAAATTTCGTCTTTTTCAAAAGAATGTATCACCGCTTTCTGTCCAACCCGCAACTCTGACAATCGTTTCATGTACTGCTATTAAAGATTAAAGGTAAAGCGGTTGATTAGCATTTTGTTACGAATTTTGGAGGAATACAATTTATATGGCTACCGTTTCTTTTCGCTCTGCAGACAGAACCCTGAACCTCCCTGGCAAAACCGGCCTGAAAAATTTTATCGCGGGGCTTTTCAAACGGGAGCAAACCTCGTTGGCCAGCCTGACCTATGTATTTTGTTCGGATGATTACCTGCTCCGGATCAACCAGGATTTTTTACAGCACGATTATTATACAGATATCATCAGTTTTGATTTGACAGAACCCGGGGGTAAGAAAGAGGCTGAGATCTATGTTAGCCTCGACCGGGTGAAAGACAATGCCCGCACATTGGGTATTCCTTTCCGGACCGAACTTTACCGGGTGCTTTTTCACGGGGCTTTGCATATCTGTGGCTATAAAGACAAAAAGAAAAGTGAAATCGCCCTGATGCGTGAGAAAGAGGAGCAGTATTTGCGTTTATTTGACAAACGCCTTCGTTAATGACCCGTATTTTCCTGTTTTGTTCCCTGTTTTGTCCGCTGATGCTTTTTTCCCAGATCTCGGTGATTGAGCTGGCAGAAAAACCCGTACCCGAGCCTGTTACCCGGGCTACCGATGTAGACCAATGGAATTCCGCCCAAAAAGGATATGCAGACCTGGCCCCGGAAGCCAAACAAATGTATTACTGGACTAATTATGCCCGGCTTCATCCCAATAGGTTCTGGGACAGTGTGGTTCAGCCGCTAATGCGTGTCTTTCCAAACCTGGTAACCCCGGAGTCCCGGAGTCTCCGATCTGAACTGCTGGCTATGGCACCCTTACCCGCTTTCCAGTTAAATCCAATTTTAATAGGCACAGCCCAAAAACATGCTTCGGATATTGGTGCTAAACAAGCGCCGCCTAGTCATAACGCTACCAATGGAACCGATTTTGGTACCCGGATCAAAAACGCCGGAATCCGTTATTGTGCCAGTGAGAATATCTCCCTGAGCAGCCAGAGCATCCTGCTTTCGGTTGTTTTGCTGTATCTCGATATCGGCCTGCCCGATCTTGGCCACCGGAAAACCCTTTTCGACAGGAACTTACGTGAAATTGGCATTGGCTCGGCCTTATATGGTAAGGATCAACATTTTTTGGTACAGGACTTTGCCTGTCTCCAATAACCCAATGTTCCACGAAACACAGTTTCAACCTGAAACATAGACCTCACTCAGAATAAAATTGTTCCACGAAACACAGTTTCCTGGTGAAACATTCTAATTTTGGCTATGGCCAGAAAAAGATGGACTGCTCAGGAAGAAGTGACCGACGCTTTGGTAAAGCTCCGGGAAAGACGCAAATGGCAACTTGCCTTTCGCAGGTATGTGTTGGAAGGGCTCCCCAGTGAAGCCTATGCCCCTTATTTTGGTATGCGGCCGGAGGATCTCAGGCATTGGTTTGCCTTACAGTTTACAGGCGACCAGTCCTGGGAGAACTTTGGAAAACGCTGGCAGTTTGGTCACATACTTCCCGCCAGCTATTTTAATTACAGCGATCCGGAAGACCTGAAACTATGCTGGAGCTGTATCAACCTGCGGGTAGAAAGTACGGACACCGATCATTCCGTACAAAACGGGGGGGCTGTGATCGGGGCTAAAAAATATTTTCAGCAGCTGCACCAGGAAACCGGTTATTCACTCTGTGAAAAAATGCTGGCAAAAATAGAACAGCTGGAGACACAATATAGTAAGCCCCAGCCTGAACTGGTTAACCATTTGAAAACAACGAAGGAGGACCTGGAAAAAATCGCCGGTCTGTCTGATGAAGAATTTCTTCGTTATAACCAGGGCACCACCATCGCCGAGCTTTTATTAGAAAGGGAAATCCTTAGAAAATTCGGTTCAAGGCAAAAAGCCTGAACTATCTTTGCCGCCTATGTTTCCTGAATATGATGTTATTGTTGTGGGGGCTGGTCATGCCGGTTGTGAAGCCGCAGCTGCCGCCGCGAATATGGGTAGCAAGGTTTTGCTGATCACCATGAACATGCAGACCATTGCCCAGATGAGTTGTAATCCTGCCATGGGCGGAATTGCCAAGGGCCAGATCGTGCGTGAGATTGATGCGATGGGCGGATACAGTGGTATCGTGAGTGATAAAAGCACCATCCAGTTCCGGATGCTGAACCGGAGCAAGGGTCCTGCCATGTGGAGCCCCAGGACACAGAACGACCGGATGTTGTTTGCCGCAACCTGGCGGGAGATGCTGGAAAACACACCCAATGTGGATTTTTACCAGGATATGGTCCGCTCGCTTATCATCAAAGGAAACCGTGTCTGCGGAGTGGTAACCGGACTGGGTCATGAAGTGCGTTCCAAAACGGTGGTCGTAACCAGCGGAACCTTTTTGAACGGGATCATTCATATCGGGGAAAAACAGTTTGGCGGTGGAAGGGTGGCCGAGAAAGCAGCAACCGGTATCACCGAGCAGCTGGTGGAATTCGGTTTTGAAAGCGACCGTCTCAAAACCGGCACACCCCCCAGGGTGGATGGCCGTAGCCTGGATTACAGCAAAATGGAAGAACAGAAAGGGGATGAGGAAATTGTGGGATTCTCTTATACCAACACCCCCCGGATCAAAGCAGCCGATCAGCGGAGTTGCTATATCACTTACACAAATGAAAATGTTCACGATATCCTGAAAACCGGTTTCGACAGAAGTCCGATGTTTCAGGGAAGGATTGAAGGGATCGGGCCCAGATACTGCCCCAGCATCGAAGACAAGATCAACCGGTTTGCCGACCGTGACAGACACCAGCTATTTGTAGAACCCGAAGGATGGAATACGGTGGAAATCTATGTCAATGGTTTCTCCACCTCCTTACCCGAAGAGGTTCAATACGAAGCGCTTCGTATAGTGCCGGGGTTTGAAAATGTCCGCATTTTCAGACCGGGTTATGCCATCGAGTATGATTATTTCCCCCCGACCCAGCTTCAATATTCTTTGGAGACAAAACCCCTGAGTCATTTATTTTTTGCCGGACAGATCAATGGTACCACCGGGTATGAAGAAGCCGCTTGCCAGGGTTTGATGGCCGGAATCAATGCACACCAGAAAGCCAGGGAACTGGAACCGCTTGTATTAAAAAGAAGCGAAGCCTATATCGGTGTTTTAATAGACGACCTCATCAGCAAGGGAACCGAAGAACCCTATCGCATGTTTACCAGCCGTGCGGAATTCAGAACCCTGCTCAGACAGGATAATGCAGATCTGCGTTTGACCGAGATCAGCTACCGGCTTGGATTGGCCAGCCAGGAAAGGATGGATGCCGTTGTCAAAAAACGCGAAGAAGTAAAAGCAGTTAAAAAAATACTTGCGGAAACCAATGTGGAACCCGCAGAAATCAATCCTTATTTTCTTTCCATCGGATCCGCACCCATCAC
>JAGWTX010000285.1 GCA_028875955.1 Bacteroidota bacterium
AAGGTGCCGGTTATTATGGATTGTACGCACTCTTTGCAGCAGCCCAATCAGACATCCGGTGTAACGGGTGGAAACCCCCAATTGATTGGAACGATTGCTGCTGCAGCCATTGCTACGGGAGCCGATGGTCTGTTTATTGAAACCCATCCCAACCCCGCAATTGCCAAAAGCGATGGGGCAAATATGTTGCAACTGGATTTACTGGAACCCTTATTGGAAAAGCTTCTCCGGATTCGCAAAGCGGTTATTTAAAAAAAGGAATACCGGAATATATGCTGCTTACCAGTTACGGATCGGGTTTCGCTTCCCGGCAAGGATATAATTCTTGATATTGATCCAGAAAGCCAGGATCATATAGAGGATAACTGGTGAACCCAGCGTCAGGAAGGATATGTAAATAAACCACAACCGGATGCGGGATGAGGCAATACCCAGTTTCTCGCCAATTTTAGAACATACGCCAAAAGCGTTCAATTCCAGGAATTCTCTGATCTTTTGCATAGCATGACTGGTTTGTAATTCGGGGGATCCCCCTTTCTACTGCAATTTAGACAAAACAGTCATATAAAAGTTTAAAACAGTTTTTCACCCCCACCCGTTTTTTCGTAAATTCGCCCCTCTATGCGAAACGCTTGAAGCGCAACGCCCGACGCAGTAATCCTCCTTTGTCTGGCATTGCAAATGGAACAAGCCGGCTCGCGTTTGTAAGAATATTCGACACCTTAAATCAAGAAATATGGCTTTTGACATTGAAATGATCAAAAAAGTGTACGCCGAAATGCCTGCGAAAGTGGAAGCAGCGAGAAAATCCATCGGCCGGCCGTTAACACTGAGTGAAAAAATATTGTTCGCACACCTGCATGCAGATCAACCCTTATCAGGTTTTGAACGGGGTAAGACCTATGTGGATTTCGCACCGGACCGGGTTGCCATGCAGGATGCCACCGCTCAAATGGCCCTTTTACAGTTTATGCAGGCGGGACGCCCGAAAGTGGCCGTACCTTCTACCGTGCACTGTGATCACCTGATTACTGCAAAAGTGGAAGCCAAACTGGATCTTCAGGTTGCCAATACGGAAAGTAAGGAGGTTTATGATTTTCTGGCCTCTGTTTCGAATAAATATGGAATCGGGTTCTGGAAACCCGGTGCCGGTATCATCCACCAGGTGGTGCTGGAAAACTATGCCTTCCCCGGGGGTATGATGATCGGTACCGATTCCCATACGGTGAATGCCGGCGGATTGGGTATGATTGCCATCGGAGTGGGCGGCGCTGATGCCTGTGATGTTATGGCTGGACTTCCCTGGGAACTGAAATGGCCCAAACTGATCGGTATAAAATTAACCGGTAAGTTAAATGGCTGGACAGCCCCCAAAGATGTTATCCTGAAAGTAGCCGGAATCCTTACCGTTAAAGGCGGAACCGGAGCCATCGTGGAATATTTCGGAGAAGGTGCTACCAGTATGAGCTGTACCGGTAAAGGAACCATTTGTAATATGGGCGCTGAAATAGGTGCCACCACTTCCACTTTCGGTTATGATGAAAGCATGAGCCGTTACCTGAAAGCGACCGGTAGAGAAGAAGTGGCTAAAATGGCTGACGGAATCGCCGCCTATCTGAATGCGGATCCCGAAGTGTATGCAGATCCTGCAAAATATTTTGATGAAGTGATCGAGATCAACCTGAATGAATTGGAACCCCACCTGAACGGACCATTCACGCCGGACCTGGCTACCCCCATTTCAAAAATGAAAGAAGCGGCTGCAGCCAATGGATGGCCTACCAAGATCGAAGTAGGTCTGATCGGCAGCTGTACCAACAGTTCCTATGAAGATATCAGCCGCGCGGTTAGCCTGGCGAAACAGGTAAAGGCCAAAGGACTGACCCTGAATAGCGAATTTACCATTACCCCGGGATCCGAACAGGTGAGGTTTACGGTAGAAAGGGATGGATTCCTGGATGAATTCAACCAGATTGGCGCCAAAGTATTTGCCAATGCCTGCGGACCCTGTATTGGTATGTGGGATCGGGTTGGGGCTGAGAAAAAAGAAAAAAATACCATCGTACACAGTTTCAACAGAAACTTTGCCAAAAGGGCCGATGGCAACCCGAATACCTTTGCGTTTGTCGGCTCTCCGGAACTGGTAACCGCTCTGGCCATTGCGGGCGATCTTAATTTTAACCCGCTGACAGATACCCTGACCAATGACAAAGGCGAACAGGTGAAACTGGATGCGCCTTCCGGATTTGAACTTCCGGTAAAAGGATTTGCAGTGGATGATCCCGGTTATCAGGCACCGGCTGCAGACGGAAGCGGTGTTACCGTTGTGGTGGCCAACGACAGCAAAAGATTACAATTGCTTGCCCCCTTTGCCCCCTGGGAAGGAACCGATCTGAAGGGCTTAAAATTACTCATCAAGGCAAAAGGGAAATGCACAACCGACCATATCAGTATGGCCGGCCCCTGGTTGAAGTTTCGCGGCCACCTGGACAATATCAGCAATAATATGCTGATCGGAGCCGTAAACTATTTCAATGAAAAAACCGATTCGGTAAAAAACCAGTTAACGGGTGAATACGGACCGGTTCCGGCTACACAGCGCGCCTACAAGGCAGCTGGAGTGGGAAGTATTGTGGTCGGCGACGAAAACTATGGTGAAGGAAGTTCCCGTGAACACGCAGCCATGGAACCCAGATTCCTGGGTGTTCGGGCGATCCTGGTAAAATCATTTGCAAGGATCCACGAAACCAATCTGAAAAAACAGGGAATGCTCGCACTCACATTCGCTGAAAAATCCGATTACGATAAGATACAGGAAGACGACAGCATCGATATTATCGGTCTGACAGATTTTACACCGGGTAAGCCCCTGACAATGGTCTTTACACATGCCGATGGCAGTAAAGACAGCATCCAGGTGAACCATACGTACAACCAGCAACAAATCGAATGGTTCAAAGCAGGTGCCGCGTTGAATATCATACGCAGACAGGTAGCAGGATAAGAATCCGGCAGACTGAACAACTTTATAAAAAAATCCCGCAATGTTTGCGGGATTTTTTTTTGGCCATGCATTCCTTACTGGCTAAAACTGTGAAATATGTAATTGAAAGATTTCTCCATGTAAGTGAAAAAAAAATGCGTTTACCATCTTTACAGTGGTAGGAAAAGTCTTTCCGACTGCAACCATCCTGCATAACATCATTCAAAAAAAATTACACAAGCATGAAAAAAATCAAAACTGGCACACTCAGTTTCCTGGTAGGCGTATTTACCTTATCCACCTTTCTCGTAGCCTGCAACACGGGTTCTGATGCAGAAGCACAGGCAGACTCAATACAACAAAAAAAATCGGAAGATTCAGCGGTTTCTGTACATGAGATGCAGATGAAAGCCAATAACGGCGGAACGGAATCAACCGTAGGAGTTGCCAAACCCAATGCTGCCAAAGCACATGGAAAAGGACAGATCGTTTTTCAACCCGATTGGGAAAAAAATTATGACCAGCAATATGCGACGATGGCCATCGAAATGGACAAGGATGGCATCTATAGCAGATCTGAGATCAAACCTTCTTTTCCCGGTGGTGAGAAAGCGCTGGCTAAATTTATTCAGGATAATATCGTGTATCCCGAAACTGCCCTTGAACAAGGTATAGAAGGCACCGTAAATGTCAATTTCGCCGTTGATGAAAACGGAAAAGTATACACCCCTAGAATCAAAGGCGACAGAGAAGGTTATGGCCTGGATGAAGCTTCACTGGATGTTGTCAGCAAAATGCCCAGATGGAATCCCGGACAGATCAAAGGTAAAAACGTAAAAAGCTATTATACCTTACCCATCAGCTTTGAAATTCATTAACAGATTCTCCCGGTAAAATCCCAATATTTGAAAAATGATCCACCCAAAAAGTGGATCATTTTTTTTGCCGGTATGATGGGAAATTGAATGGTAGAACCTGGCTGAATACCGGAGCAGCCGGGAACGGAAAGAGATCCATTTTAGGAAATTTATCCGGCTCAACAATTTCTGGTTGCCGGAAACAAAAAGATTCCGACTTTCACAAAAGAAATACACCTGGATCTTTCCCTAAAAAACCAATCGTTCTGCCTGATCAATACCTATGGAAAATCATCCCAACGATCCGTTACACGGAAAAACACTGGAGTTTATTGTAAAAGA
>JAGWTX010000286.1 GCA_028875955.1 Bacteroidota bacterium
CTGATCCGTTGCCTGAATGGCTGTATCGAAAGGTCAGACAGACTGCCCTTCGCCCTTACAGAAAATATCCGGATCGGTTTGATGGAAACCCTGTTATTATACGGGATACTGTTTTTTTTACTACTTGCCATTTTACGGCGTAACACAAGCTGTTTACTGGGTTCGCTGTTGCTGGTGCTGTTACTTTGCATACACAGAACCGGTCTATCCTATCATTTCCGTTCACAACACAAACTGGTTTTGTATGATATACCCGGTAAAGAACATATCGATATTTTTCAGGGGCAGCGGGTATGGATTTGGGGAGAAGATGCTCCTGGCTCAGACGATCCGCAGAAACAAAACATACTGGCCGCATCCAGAAGAGCACACGGCATACCGGAGGATTCCGGTAAACCTCCCGTACAAATCACACAAGCCCTCTATCGGGGCCCCCATCAAACCGTATTGCATATTGACCGGCTGTTTCAACTGAAACCGGTAAAAAAGAAAATACCGGTCGACCTGATCATCCTGGGTCCTTCCCAACCCTATCCCATCACCCGGATTGCGGCTGTTTTTACTGCGAAACAATACATTTTTGCAGCAGGAACCCCATTGTGGAAAATCCGATACTGGAAAAAAGAGGCGGACAGCCTACATTTGCGGCACCATACCATTTCTGAGCAGGGAGCTTTTGAAATGGAGCTCTGAACAGGAACAGATTCCTTTTATACACCACCCATAGCCGGTTAAAGCAAGACAGCATGCAAAAAAAAATTCAATCCGCCCTGATTTCCGTTTTTTATAAAGACGGCCTGGAACCCATTGCCAGAAAATTGAAAGAGTTGGGAATAACCATTTATTCAACAGGCGGAACCCAAAAATTTCTGGAAGACCTGGGTATTGCCTGTGTAGCAGTAGAAAGCCTGACCACTTACCCATCTATCCTAGGAGGAAGGGTCAAAACCCTGCATCCTGCTGTATTTGGCGGCATCCTGGGCAGGAGATATGAAGCACAGGACCTGGCTGAAATGAAAGAATACCAGATACCCGAGATTGATCTGGTGATCGTGGATCTTTATCCCTTTGAAGAGACCCTGAAAAATACAAACGAAGAGAAACTGATCATCGAAAAGATCGATATCGGCGGACCCTCCATGATACGCGCAGCAGCCAAGAATTTCCGGGATATCACCGTGATCGCTGCAAAAGAGGATTATGCATCCCTTGAAAACCTGCTCACGACCCAAAGAGGTGAAACCAGTATTGAACAGCGGAAAAGCTATGCAGCCAAAGCCTTTGAAGTGGTCATGAAATATGATATCGCCATCAGCAATTATTTCAACCCCGTTCAGCAACAGGTATTGCGGTATGGTGAAAACCCGCACCAGCAGGCGGTATTTCATGGCGATCTGACCGCACTATTCACACAATTGAATGGAAAAGAGCTTTCCTATAATAATCTCGTGGACGTAGATGCAGCCGTTGCCCTTATCAGTGAATTTCCCGTTAAGGATTCCGTTGTATTTGCCGTAATCAAACATACCAATGTATGTGGGATCGCTTCCCGTGCAACCACCCGGGAAGGCTGGGATGCGGCCATAGCGGGTGATCCGGAAAGCGCATTTGGCGGTGTACTGGTTTGTAACCATACCATTGATAAAGCCACAGCAGAAGCCATCAGTGAGATTTTCTTCGAAGTGCTGATCGCTCCTTCTTTTGATGCGGATGCACTGGAAGTCCTGAAAAGCAAAAAGAACCGGATTCTGTTACAATTCTCGAATAACACTGCTTTATTGAAATCCCCTTCCAAATCATTACTGAATGGTGTACTTGAACAGGATGCTGATACAGGTAACTTCAGTAAATGGGAAGAAGTAGGCGGCAGGGTTACCACCGAAGCAGAAAAAGAAGACCTGATTTTCGGGAACCTGGTTTGCAAACATCTCAAAAGCAATGCCATCGCGCTGATAAAAAACAAACAGCTGGTTGGGAAAGGTTGTGGGCAGACAAGCCGGATCGATGCCCTTCGGCAGGCAATCGAAAAATCAAAACAGTTCCGGTTCGATCTGAAGGGAGCCGTTCTGGCATCCGATGCTTTCTTCCCTTTCAATGATTGCGTACAGATTGCCCATGAAGCAGGCATTGAAGCCTTTATTCAACCAGGCGGATCTGTCAGAGATAAAGACAGTGTCGCATATTGTGTTGAAAAGGGTTTAGCCATGGTCATGACAGGTATGCGTCATTTCAGGCACTAATTTACCCATGCAAATATTACACAGCTTCCATTGACCACAAAACAGAAAGCCTATCTCGCCTTATGCGCTACCAGTATCGTTTGGGGCACTACCTGGGTTGCCAGTAAGATCGGTGTGCAAAAAACACCGGCGCTGGAAGTGGCCAGTATCCGTCAGTTTATCGGAGGAAGCTTATATATCCTGTTTTTTGTTTTTGTCAAAAAACACCCCCTGCCTACCGGTAAACAGCTTCTCTGGTTAACCTTCATGGGGATCCTGATGTTTGTTTCTGCCAATGGTTTTGCCACGATGGCATTGAAATACATATCCAGTGGCCTCGGGGCATTGATTGCTGCACTCTATCCCTTATTTGTTGTGGTTGTAGAAAGGATTTTTTACAAGAATAAAAACATCAATGGCAAAACCATTGTAGGTATCCTTTTAGGTATCGGTGGCATCGCCATCGTTTTTTATGATGATGCTTTTCATAATCATAGTGAAGGCTATGGATGGGGCATTTTCCTGTCCTTTGTTGCCATGATAACCTGGGGGCTCGCCACTATCTTTATTTCCAGGAAAAAAGTTGCCATCAACCCGTATTATGCTATCGGCTGGCAGATGTTCACCAGTTCCATCCTTCTTTTTTTTATGGTACTGATATCCGGTGTACATGTACCGCTTACTGAAATTGCCGGACAAACATGGGGTGCATTGGCCTATCTCATTCTGGCAGGATCCATTTTCACCTTTATCGCCTTCGTGTATTCGATGAAACACCTCGAGCCTTCCATTGCTGCATTGTATGCCTATATCAATCCGATCGTTGCGATCCTGGTGGGTTCGCTGGTGATCTCCAATGAAAAACTCACACTCAATATTTTTATCGGGTCACTGATCACACTCGCAGGCGTGTACCTGGTTAACAGAAGCCTGCGAAAACCCAAGGATACCATTCAGCTGGCAGATGCAGATGCAGTTTGATTTTCTGACCGTTTTACCCCGGCAAAATTTTCCTGCAGGAATCTGGCATACATGTTACGCCAGGGCAGCCATTCGGGTTGGGTTGTAAGGAAATGGTTGTGAAAAAGCGTGATCAATTCCCCTCCTACCGATCTTACTTTATCATGAAAGTACTGTAATTCTTCCCCGGCTTCAGATGCAGTGAGCCCCTGGTTAAAAAAAGAGCAGGCTTCCATAAAACAAAATGGATGGAGTTCCAGACCGGTCTCTTTTTCATTTTCCAGGTCATACCAAAGAAATGGTTTTGCATAGGATGCCCGGAAACCATTTGCATTCCCATATGCCATGGAATATTCTTCCTGAATGCCTAACCCGATCAGGTTCCGATAAGTCTGCGGTATGGTAAAACGCAAATAATGATTCCGGGAACGCAGAATGGATTGTCCGGTTATCTGATTCAGAACATCCCTTTCCTTTTGCAATAAACCCGGCTCTGATCCGCTTTGCCAGGAAGGATGCAGACCGGTGGCATATCGTTCAGAGAGCCGCTGATACAATTCCCGGATACCCCGGTTTCCCGATAAAAGATTTTTGTCATACTGCCCTTTTTTCAGCAAAGTCAGAAAGAAATAGATCGGTTGACAGGAATAGGATTGGTGCAGTTCATCCAGCCAGTCAAAACTATCATAGGGGTCGGGCATGTTTCCGGTATACACATTGCCCCTTTCCACAACCGCAGTAAAATCACCCCGTAGCAGATCACGAAAAAAGCCCAATATATTTTTCCAGAGAGGCTGGTAATGATACCGGTAAGCCTCATCAATATCATAAGTGGGAATAAAACGAAAATCAGTTGTAAGATCCCTAACCTTCAGCTGTGGAAACTTTTGTTTCAACAAGTTTGTAAATGCCTGCATCCATTCATTGACAAGCGGCCGTCTCAAAAAACCGGATTGATAGGCAATGCTGTTGGTATGGGCATACCGGCCATACTGATC
>JAGWTX010000287.1 GCA_028875955.1 Bacteroidota bacterium
TCCGAAACCGCCTTCTTTGTAAAAAATGCCGACAACAGTTACGATATCCGTTGGTTTACACCTGAACTTGAGATAGACCTTGCCGGGCACCCTACCCTGGCATCCGCTTTTGTCATTTTCCA
This sequence comes from Bacteroidota bacterium, assembly GCA_028875955.1. Classification (GTDB taxonomy): domain Bacteria; phylum Bacteroidota; class Bacteroidia; order Chitinophagales; family Chitinophagaceae; genus Sediminibacterium. The sequence continues at coordinate 123 of JAGWTX010000287.1, forward strand.
GTTTCTGGATCATAACAGTGATACGATTACGTTTCATTGCAAAAGCGGCGTATTGACAGTAGTTCAAAAAAACGGCATGCTGGAAATGAATTTTCCTGCAAGAATGCCGGTGGCCAGTGAGGTTCCGGATGCATTGCTAAAAGGCCTGAGTATCCCTCCTGCAAAAGTATTGCGTTCAAGAGATTACTTCCTGGTATACGATACAGAGGAAGAAATTGAAAAGCTGACAGTCGATTTCCATTATCTGAACCAGGTTGAAACCCTGGGTTTTATCATGACCGCCCCCGGGAAAGAAGTTGACTTTGTGTCCCGTTTCTTTGTTCCCAACTCCACCATTGGCGAAGACCCGGTTACGGGATCTGCACATGCGACCCTGATCCCCTATTGGGCAAAGGAATTACAAAAAACCGATCTGAAAGCCGTACAGCTTTCCAAAAGAAAAGGGCATCTCTGGTGCAGTTATCTGGGCGACAGGGTAACCATTGCTGGCAAAGCTGTATTATATATGAAAGGGGAATATTATTTACCGGATAACCATATCCGCCGTTAATCCTCACTGATTATTCTGTATTTCCAAGATATGATTCCCTATGTCCTCTCATAACCTTATCATTTATACAGATGGCGCCGCCCGCGGAAACCCGGGGCCTGGTGGCTATGGCGTTGTACTTCTCTGGGGCGACCGGAAAAAAGAACTTTCGGGCGGTTACCGGCTTACGACCAATAACCGCATGGAATTGATGGCCGTGATCGTAGCCCTTCAATCCCTGACCAAAAAAAACATTCCGCTAACCCTGTATACTGACAGCAAATACATCGTAGACAGTGTAGAAAAAAAATGGCTGGACAACTGGATTAAAACCGATTTTAAAGGGGGTAAAAAAAACAGGGATCTCTGGATGCAATACCATGCTTTGTCAAAAAATTTCCGGATTCGTTTTGTTTGGGTAAAAGGTCATGCCAGCAATGCGATGAATAACCGTTGCGACGAACTGGCAACCCGTGCTGCCGATGGGGGTGATCTGTTAATTGATGAGGGCTATGAAAAAAGTATTTCAGGCGAATCCTAATTAACCAGGGTGAACCGATTCCTTTCGCCTGTACTGCAAAAAAAAGCAGACAGATAAGTTTATCTTATTGTCTGCAATAGGTTATGATAATAGATTACAATCAGGCCAGCTGTTTTCTGCCATAGGTATGGCTCACCAAATAATACGTTCCAAAAAGAAGTGCTGAAAATACTACGGTTGCCATGATACTGTTGGTATAAAAAGGAAGCCCGTCGTTATAACACATCAGTAAACCGGAAAAGGTTTTGGGGCGGTTCAGTCCAAATCCGCGATCGCTTGCCCATACCAGGAAATTGGAGACCAGAAAATAGGTAGTTGGCGCTCCGATTGCCGCCAGAAGAACAGAAACGATCTTTTTCTTCCTGATCAGAAAACCAAAACAGGTGATACCGGCAAATAAAGCATAATTGATCCACTGACCATCATAAAAGCCCTGAATCTGTGTAACCCCCTGCTGATACAGAAACTGATACAGAAGATCCGACAAAAACATGGAAAGAAGGGGCAATACAAAGGCCCATTTTTTATTCTTGATAAACAAGGCCCCGCTAAAAAGACCGATTGCGATCTGTGGTGCAAAACCCATCGGGCGGTTTGGCATAATACGATACAATGCACTCACGAGCACCATTAAAAGCAGGGAGAGTATCAGTGACTTGTTGATTTTCATTTGTTTCTACATTTCAAATTCAAAAATAAGCCATTATTGGCTTTTGGCCGCTTCAATTTTCCTCATATGTGTATAAGCGGGTATCAGTGAGGCACAAAGGCTTTGAAAAGCGTACTGTGTCCGGATGCTGTTATCTGATAGGTTTCATTGGCAAACAGGGCGGCCGCCTCTCCTCTTTTGAGAACCAGTTGGTTATTGATTACGACTCCCCCTTCGGTTACCAGTATGATCTCCAGTGAGGCAGACTGATTTTGATAGGAAACCTGTGCATTCAGTTCGATTTTGGCAATGCCGAAATCCGGAACCGGGCAGGGATATATTTTTTCACCGGTCATTGAAGGATCACCCTTCATGACATTGGGTACAATACTGGTAAATTGCGTATGCTTCAATAACTCCGGCACATCAATGTGTTTGGGTGTGAGACCGGCTCTCAGCACATTATCGCTATTCGCCATGAGCTCCACACACTGTCCTTCCATATATGCATGTGGGATTCCTGCATTTTGAAACACACTTTCGCCGGGTTTTACGGATACGATATTGAACAAATAAATGGAAAATACAGCCCGGTCAATATCTCCAATCTCTTTTTTGTTTGCAAAAATTCTGGCCACCCACCAACCCGGCTGGGTCTTATCCAACAGACCTTCCTGCTTTTTTCTCAATTCTCTTTTAACCAGGTTGGCAAGCAGGCTGTTTACGGTTACCTGATCCATTTCCATGACAAACTGGTATAAGGCCTTCAACCCCTGTTTTCTGAATAAAGGAAGCAGGATATTGAATTCAGGCACTTCCTGTAAAGTCTTTTCAATATCCGGTAATTGTCTGAATCCATGTAATAACCAGAAATCCGATAAAGCCACCATCACTTCGGGTTTGTGGTTCCTGTCCTTGTAATTCCGATAGGGTGCCTGGATGGGAATCCCTTCGGCTTCCTCCCGATCAAATCCTTTTTCTGCTTCCTCCTTGCTGGGATGCACCTGTATGGAAAGAATTTCATTCACATCCTGCACCTTGAATAAATAAGGCAGTTCTCCAAATCTGTCAAACACTTTTTCTGAAAGGACTTCTTCCGGCTTTTCCTGGATTAGGGTAAACAGGGACTGGTTGCCTTCCGGAGTCTCCAGTTCTGCCGGGGCCATGGGATGTGCCCCCATCCAGTACTCGGCAAAGGGTTTGTGTTCGGGATTCTGTATACCCAAAAATTCCGGCAGGAACCGGTCTCCACCCCATGCATAGTGCATGATCTTTCCCTTTAGTTTATAAATGTGCTCCTTGCTCATAGATAAGTATAAATAACAGGTATTTTCCTTTTCAGACAAAGGTAGGTTTTTCTGATTCAGTGTTTATTTTCAATTCCCAATCCATTCAACATGCACAACCAGGATACAGGAAAAACCGGCGAGGAAATTGCCGCAGACTATCTGAGGAAAAAAGGGTTTGTTATCCTGGAAAGAAACTGGCGATTCCGTTACTGGGAGGTCGATATCATAGCATCCTTTAACGGTTTCCTCCATTTTGTTGAAGTAAAAACGCGGATGTCGTTGAGATATGGCCGCCCGGAAGAAAGCATTACCAGGGACAAAATGCGCAGCCTGAAAAATGCAGCGGAGGAATACCAATACCTGCATCCGGAATGGAAATATCTGCAGTTTGATGTATTGGCCATCACACTGGTCAATGGTGAACCCAGGGAAATCTTTATGATAGAAGATGTATATTTTTAAAAGAGGTTTACCGGATCCGGGCCATCATCTTTTCTACCATTTTAAAAGTTGCCGGACAATAGGAAACATTTTGCTGGTGCACATGAATATAGTCTACCATCTTTTTTTTCTTCAGATAGGGGAATCCGGAACAATCCGAAGGCCTGACTTCATAGATGCTGCACATATTGGTACCCATGTCCAAGAACTGACAGGGTTGCTTTTTATTCATCCAGTCGCCTTCTTTTTTATCAAACTCCAGCCACTTTTCGGTAAATTCCTTTGAAGTCATACTAAAATGACCGGCAATCCTTTTGATATCTTTTTTGGTAAAGGTAGGTGTCATGGTCTTACAGCAATTGGCGCAGCTCAGACAATCCACTTCCTCCCATACTTCCGCATCGATTTTTTCAGCAATCGTGTCCAGACCACGTGGCGGGTTCTTACCAATCTTTGCCAGATACCGTTTGAAAGATTTTTCGTGATGACGTACTTTTTGCTTGAAGGAACGGAGATTTACTAACATGATCAGAAAAAGGGATTAGCGATAGAGAATGGGTTGAATAAGTATTTTGAAGGGGCAATATCGAATAAGCTAACTT
>JAGWTX010000288.1 GCA_028875955.1 Bacteroidota bacterium
AAACGGTGCAACTGGCATTGGAAAGAACCGATCATATTCATGCGCGTATCGGCCATCCCGAAGGTCCGCAGGTAAACGACCCCCGCGCTCCGGAATGGGAATCCGCCGTAAAAAGACACCTGGAGTGGTGGGATGCGGTTGTTGCCCTGAAACTGAAGAACGGAACCCGGCGGTTGACCATTCTTACGGAATTCGGTCCGCCCGATTACCTGCCTACGCTTCCGTATACCCGACAGCCATTGGCAGACCAATGGGATATCAATGTGTACATGATGCAATTACTCCGTAAAAGATATCTTCCTGCCTGATGAATGCCCTGCTTACTTTTTTCGGAAGACTGCATCCTTTATGGGTGCACCTGCCCATTGGATTTCTACTCCTGGCGATGGGTTTGCTATGGCTTAGCAGGAAACCCAAATATTCCGGAATACTACCCGCAGTAGAAATCTCTTTTTTATTGGGGGCCCTCTCAGCTGTTTTTGCCTGTTTATCGGGATGGACGCTTTCATCAGATGGCGAATATGATCTTGATACCTTACAGTATCATCAATGGTTTGGTATCAGCGTTGCCATCCTTTCGCTGTTTCTGTATGGGCTGATCCGTATAAAAAAACAACGCTATCTCAGCAATTTTTCTTTGTTGCTTTTTTTCGGGGTATTGATGACGGGACATCTGGGGGGCACATTGACCCATGGCGAAGGTTATCTGACAAAGGGTATCTTTTCCTCATCCGATAGTCTCAAAGCAAAACGGAAACCCATTGCCAATGTGCAGGAAGCTGTCGTGTTCAGTGATATCATTCAACCGGTTTTACTCGACAAATGCAGTGGATGTCATAGTGCCATCAAACAAAAAGGCGGATTGCGGCTGGATGCGATGGAATGGATTGTAAAAGGAGGCAAGGATGGCAAGGTTTATATTCCCGGTGATGCAGTGCATAGTGATCTGTATGCAAGAGTAGTGATGGACCCGTTAGAAGAAAAACACATGCCACCCAAAGGCAAAACCCCCTTGACGGAAGCCGAAACCCAGTTGATTTACTGGTGGATCAATAGTGGTGCGGGTTTTACAAAAAAGGTAAAGGAAGTAGCGCAGCCGGAAAAGATCCATGCAACCCTGCTGGCACTCCAGTCGGCAACCATCCCGATGAAGAAACCGGATATTCCTGATGGAATGGTAGACCCAGCGGCACAGTCGATACTGGACACGTTACGTGAACAGGGAATTGCAGTGCTACCAGTTGCAGCCAACAGCCATTTCCTGTCGGCCAATTTTGTCAGCATACCCAAACCGGATAACAGAACGGTTGCTTTGCTGTCAAAGATCCGTGCCCAACTGGTTTGGTTAAAACTCGGGAACGCAGAACTATCCCAGGCATCCTGGAAAATCATTGGGGAATGTAACAACCTTACCCGCCTGAGTATTGAACACACCAATCTTTCCGATTCCAGTATTGCCTTACTGTCCGGGTTAAACCAGTTGCATTATCTAAACCTGGTGGGAACAGCTATTTCTGCAAAGGGTCTCCAAAAATTACAAAAACTGACGGCACTTGAAAATCTGTATCTCGGAGGTACTGCTGTATCTGCAAGTGAACTGGCCGGTCTGCAAAAAATATTTCCGTCAGCCCGGCTGGACGCTGGGAATTACAAGGTGGAAGATCTTCCCACCGATACCCAGTTACTCAAAGCGCCTGTGGTAAAAAAATAAAACGATCGGATTCCCTTCCTAATAAAACCGCCAGGAACTTTTGAAATCACTGGTTAGTTTTTGATGGGTTAAGATGGCACGAAGCATTTCTACCGGCATGGCATTCTCATGAAGAATGGCATCGTGGTATTGCAGGAAAGTCATTTTACCACTGTCTACCAATTCTTTTTTCAATGCCCAGAACTGGAAGGCCCCGATCATGTAACCGATCTGGTACAAAGGAGGATAGCCCCCGGTAAAGGAACGACGGACTTCCCCTTCTGCATTGGCTCTTTCATGCCCCACACGATCCACCAGGAAATCAATGCACTGCTGGGGTGTCCAGTTGCCGAGATGATAATTCAGGGAAAAAATAATCCTGGCACAACGGTGCATCCGCCAGAACAACATCCCGATCTTATCTTCCGGTGATTGCGGAAAATGTTTATCCCATAAAAGGAATTCCCAATAAACCGCATTACCCTCCACCCAGAAGGGAGTATTGAAATGGCGATAGGCTTTGTATCGGTCGTTCATAAATCCCTGCAAATGATGTCCTGCAATCAGTTCATGGTGTACCGTGGCCCTGGAAAAATGCGGATTATTGCCCCGCATGCTCATTAACTTGTCTTCTTCCTTCATGGTGTTGGTTGGGTAAGAGATCAGTAATCCTTCCCCGCCCAGAAAAAAGGGTGCAAACAATTGTCTTTCCGGTGACATCATGTCCATCGTCCAATCCTCTTCGGAAAGTGGTGGTATCGTGACAAGGTTATTTTTTTTCAGGAAGGCTACAGACTCATTGTACAGTTTCAGGATGGCCTGTGGTTGTTCACCAGCGGGTACATAACTGTTCTTGACTTTTTCCTGAGCCGCTTTCCAATCGTCTCCAAATCCCATTTCACGCGATGCTTTTCTTACTTCCTCATCACACCAGGCAAATTCCTTGTTGGCAATGGCGATCAGTTCTTCCGGTGAATAGGGGATCATTTCATATTGCAGTTCCCGGATGATTTCCTCTCTTCCGATGGGATTACCGACAATGCCGCTGTTGTCGGTTTTCTGGTTACTGCTTTGTTTCCCTTTTTTGGTCAGAGCGATGGCATAACTGTTTAACAAACTGTCGGTCTGTTTATACGATATCGGGATCCACCAGGTAAATTGCGGGTCATAGCCATTGTAGAATTGAAAAATACTTTTCAGTGCTGTTTGCAGACCCCTGACCGTTGCTGCGGCGCGATTGCCCAGCGACATATCCAGTGAAGCTTCTTTTTGCAATTTCCCGGTAAGCAGGCTGATCTCGGATTGAATGGATGATAATTGGCCTGCAAATTTTTTACTGTCAATGGCTGCACCCCTGCGTCTGTATTTTTCCATCAAATACAAACTGTCTGCAAAGGGAATCCAGGGTTTGATCTGATCGAATTCCCTGGCTTCTATCTGCAGTAAACGCAGGTCTTCATTCAGATTGCGCTTGAACAAAATATAATCCACCTGGCTGCCCACAGGCAGGCTTGCGAAATCCAGTTTCTCCAGCAGTCCCAGGTATTCCCGGTTCAATTGTATCAGTTTTTCCCTTCGTTCGGGTGAATTCCTGATAAAATAGAATCTTTCGATGCTCGCTTTATCGGCATCATAGGGAACCATCAGGTTATTGACTTCGCTGGTTTGATCGTACAAGGAAGGGTTACCCGTTTGGGTGGATCCTGACTGGGGTGTACCGAAAAAAAAGAATAGCAGGAAAAGGAAGAGGATACCATTTTTCATAAGTAGTGATTAAAAGAAAAAGTGAGTAGTGAATAAAAATACTATTTATTCACTACTCACCACTCACCATTCAACTGAATGAAATCCCTGCCTGCTTTGGAAAGCCATTATTTCAATTCGCCCACCATATTTCCGGGGATCACCCACTGATCAAATTCTTCGGCTGTCAGATAACCCAGTTTCACAGCCATTTCTTTCAGGGTGGTTCCTTCCTTGTGTGCGGTTTGTGCGATTTCAGCGGCTTTGTAATAGCCGATCTTGGTATTAAGCGCGGTAACCAGCATCAGACTATTGTCAACATGTTTCCTGATATTGGCTTCAATGGGTTCCAGTCCAACTGCACATTTATCATTGAAACTAACACAGCCATCCCCGATCAAACGGGCGCTATGCAGGAAATTGAAAATCATCACAGGCTTGAATACATTCAGTTCGAAATGACCGGTAGCGCCACCGATATTGATGGCTACATCGTTCCCCATCACCTGTGCGGCGATCATGGTCAATGCCTCGCATTGGGTTGGATTTACTTTGCCCGGCATGATGGAGGATCCGGGTTCATTATCCGGAATATGGATCTCCCCGATACCGCTTCTCGGGCCCGATGATAACATGCGGATGTCATTGGCGATCTTCATCAGACTTACCGCAACCGTTTTTAAGGAACCATGCGCTTCCACTATGGCATCATGTGCGGCCAGCGCCTCGAATTTATTT
>JAGWTX010000289.1 GCA_028875955.1 Bacteroidota bacterium
GCTTCCTTCGCTTTTGCCAGCATTTCGGGTGTAGACTGGTTGCCCATCACCATGCCATATCCGCCGGACTGGTTGGTTTCCTTGATCACCATAGTTTCCATATGGGCAAATACATGTTCCCGTTCGTCCTGGTTTTTCATTTGATACGTAGGTACGTTGGCGAGTATGGGTTCCTCGTTCAGGTAATATTTGATCATATCCGGAACATAGGCATACACGGCTTTGTCATCGGCAACACCATTGCCCAATGCATTCACAATGGCTACATTTCCTTTACGGTAAGCACTCATTAATCCGGGAACACCCAGTGCACTGTCGGGTCTAAATACCAATGGGTCCAGAAATTCATCATCCACTCTTCGGTAAATCACATCCACCTGCCGGAGACCGGCTGTGGTTTTCATATATACTTTCTGGTTATCCACTACCAGGTCCCGGCCCTCAACCAGTTGAATACCCATTTGACGGGCCAGAAAAGTATGTTCAAAATAAGCTGAGTTAAATACACCGGGTGTGAGCAGGACCACTACGGGATTCTCTGTTTGTCTTTGCGATAAAGCCACCAGGTTATCATGCAGGATCAATGGATAATTGTTGATCATTCGCACATGGCTGTTGGTCAGCAGATCGGGAAAGATCCGTTTGGTCACTTCCCGGTTCTCGAGCATATAGGAAACTCCGGAAGGTGTGCGCAGGTTATCTTCCAATATGTAAAAAGTGCCGTCATCCCCCCGTATCAGGTCGATACCGGCAATATGCACATAAATATCATAGGGTACCTGGATGCCAAATACTTCTCTGGTAAAATGCGGACAGGTAGCAATCAATGCGGCAGGAATGATTTGGTCTTTGATGATCTGTTGTTCATGATAGATATCTTTTAAAAACAGGTTCAAAGCCTTGAGCCGCTGTTTGATGCCGGCTTCGATATGTTCCCATTCACTGGATGTAATGATGCGGGGGATGATATCATAAGGGAAGATCCTTTCGATGCCTTCGTTATCGCTGTATACCGTAAACGTAATTCCCTGGCTCATGAAGAGCTCACTGGCAAGCCTGTCTTTCTGCTGCAGATCCGGCAGGTTCAGTTTACGGATGGCTTCATAGATCGTGCGATAGGGGGAGCGGATATTTTCAGCATTTTTCATTTCATCCCAGATATGGGACATAACAGGGTATTGCTGGAAGAGGGTCTCTCCGGTCATAAGCTTGAATTTGTATGGTCAGGTACAAATAAAAATGTTGCCACCCAAAGGATTTGGACCAGCAACCTTTCTAAGATAGGAAATTTTAGCAAAGTCGGTGAGAATTGCTAAGGATAAAACATAAATCTGGGAAAGAAGCTTGTAAATCAGGTATGAGGGCGAATGTAAAACGCAATATGGGGCATAAAAAAGCCACAGCTATGCAGATATGAAACCATCTGTGCAACTGTGGCTAAATAAAGGTTATCCTTTCAGGTTCAATTTGATCTGTAACTCTTCAAATTGCTTGTCATCGATCGTACTGGGTGCATCCAGCATCACATCCCTGCCACTATTGTTTTTCGGAAAAGCGATAAAATCGCGGATACTTTCACTGCCACCCAGGATGGAACAGAGACGGTCAAAGCCAAAAGCGATACCGCCATGCGGTGGTGCACCATATTCAAAAGCGCCTAACAAAAATCCGAATTTGTGTAAGGCTTCCTCCTCGCTCATACCCAGGGCCGCAAACATTTTTTCCTGCAGTTCACGCTGGTAGATCCGGATAGATCCGCCACCGATCTCGTTCCCGTTCAATACCATGTCATAGGCATTGGCCTTGATATTGGAATAGGGGTGTTCGAGGTATTTATCGGCATTTTCGATCAGCGGATTGTTATCGATCATCACGGAAATATGATCGGGCTTGGGAGAGGTGAAGGGATGGTGACGGGCCACCCAGCGGTTCTCTTCCTCAGCATATTCAAACAAGGGGAAATCCATCACCCACAACAATTTGAATTCATCATCCTTGCGGAATCCCAGTTTCTTGCCCATTTCCAGTCTGAGTTCACTGGTGGCTTTACGGGTTCTTTCCTCCCTTCCCGCAAGAATCAGTACCAGGTCGCCGGGTTTTGCTCCGGCGGCAGCTGCAATGGCTTTTAATTTTTCTTCCGGATAAAATTTATCTACACTGCTTTTAAAAGTACCATCTGCATTGCATTTGATATAGACCAAACCCTGCATTCCGATCTGTGGCCTTTTTACCCATTCGGTTAATTCATCGGTTTGTTTCCTTGTATAGTCTCCACAACCCGGTGCAGCAATGGCCAATACGGTTTCTGCATTATCAAAAACACCAAACCCGGCACCATTGATCAACTCTCCGGTTGCCTGGATCCTGCCGCCTTTCAGAAAGGCAGATTTCAGGTTGGCAATCTGCATCCCGAAACGGATATCGGGTTTGTCGTTCCCATACTGCCACATGGCATCTTCCCAGGTCATTCTCTCTACCTTTTCGGTATAGTCGATATGCTTAACATCCTTAAATATCCGTTTGATCAGGCTTTCAAACATATTCAAGATATCTTCCTGTTCCACAAATGCCATTTCACAGTCGATCTGTGTGAACTCGGGTTGTCTGTCTGCCCGTAAATCCTCATCACGGAAACATTTTACGATCTGGTAATAACGGTCATACCCGCTCACCATCAATAATTGTTTGAATGTCTGCGGTGATTGGGGCAGGGCATAGAACTGACCCGGATTCATTCTCGATGGAACCACAAAATCCCTGGCTCCCTCAGGTGTGGATTTGATCAGGAAGGGTGTTTCAATATCCATGAAGTTATTTTCATGGAGATAATTTCTGGCAGAACGATTAACCGCATACCGCAGTTCCAGGTTTTTCTTCACCGCATTTCTCCGCAGATCCAGGAAACGGTATTTCATACGCAGGTCATCACCCCCGTCCGTATCATCCTGTATGGTGAAGGGTGGAATGGCGGATTTATTCAGAATTTTGAAAGATTGCACACTGATTTCCACATCGCCGGTTGGCATATTGGGATTCTTATTGCTGCGTTCAGAAACGATACCGGTTGCCTGCAATACAAATTCCCGTCCCAGGGGTTGCGCATCCAACTGGGCATTGAGTTCTTCCCCGAATAACAATTGGGTAATCCCATACCTGTCGCGCAGATCCACAAAAGTGATGGCGCCAAATTTTCTCACTGTCTGCACCCATCCCGCCAGGGTGACTTGTTTTTTTACATCACTGATTCTTAACTCACCACATGTGTTCGAACGATACATACTATAGTAATTGTTTTCTTTTGAATACTATTCCTTGGTCTCCCGCTATTCGCGGGATCTCCGCTTCGTTGCGATTTAGTCTTTGGTCTTTGGTCTTTAGTCTTTAGTCTTTAGTCTCCCGCTATTAGCGGGATCTTCGCATTGCTGCGATTTAGCAATTTGAATGAAACCCCAAACCCCAAACCCCAAACGCCAAACCCCAAACCCCAAACCCTCCATGGCGCAAATATAACCGAAATGCCCATCTATCCGGGTTTGGCTTTTTTCGGGTGGAAAATGGGAAGATGCCGAATTTGATAGCATCTTTGTGTCCATGACAGCAATACCCATTTCCAAAAAAGCGCACCGGCTGGCGGTAGCCGCATTTTTTTTTGTGGTAGGATTGTGTTTCGCCAGCTGGGCCAGCCGGATTCCAGATATTAAATTAAAACTTCATTTGAGTGACGCGGGTTTGGGTGGGGTTCTCTTTGCCCTGCCTGTTGGATCCATGCTCAGTATGCCTTTTTCAGGCTGGCTGGTGTCAAAATACGGTAGCCGGAAAATGGTAACCATCGCAGCCATCTGTTATCCCTGTTGCCTTGTGCTGATCGGACTTACCGAAGCCGTCTGGCAATTGGTTCCCGTTGTTTTTCTGTTTGGTTTTCTGGGAAACCTCTGTAATATTTCGATCAATACGCAGGCTATTGGTGTAGAAGGTTTGTATGGCCGTTCTATCATGGCTTCCTTTCATGGTACCTGGAGCCTGGCAGGTTTTACAGGTGCGGCCATCGGAACCCTGATGGTTTCCCTGGGTATACAGCCCCTGTATCATTTTGCGCTGATCTGTGCAGGGTTGATCCTGATGGTGATTTCAGCCCGGAAATTCGCATTGGCCAAAGATGCCGCGCATCC
>JAGWTX010000290.1 GCA_028875955.1 Bacteroidota bacterium
TCCGAACGACCTGATACTGGTTTGCGGATCCGTATTTCTTGTTGGAGAAGTGATCCATTGATCATACCTGAAGAAACGGCTTATATAGCATCACAAAGCCATCCTAACTGGAAGAGTGCCTGATACAGGGGGCCAACCTGAACGCCGTGCTGAATCTTATTTTCCTTTAATAAGGCAAGCACTTCCTGTTTGGTAAAAAACAAGATATCGAGGTCTTCGTAGGGGTCCAGGTTCTTGGATACGGTGGGTACGGCATTGCGGGCCAGAAAAAAATATGCAGTATTATCATGCAGTGCCGGATTGGGTGCCAGCTTCATCAAAAATTGAATATCCTGGGAGGTATAACCGGTTTCTTCCTCCATTTCACGTTTGGCAGCGGACAGCGGCGTCTCCCCTTTTTCCATGATCCCACCGGGTAATTCCAATGTGGTCTGGTTAACCGGATATCGGTATTGTCTAACCAGTATCATTTTCTCATCCTCCGTAATCACAACCGTATTGCACCAATCAGGTACTTCCACAATATAATAGGGTTCAATAATCCTGCCATCCGGAAACTGACAGGAATCGGCCCTTGCCTTGAACCAACGATCATTAAAAACGTAGGAAGAGGATAATTTTTTCCAGGTCAGGTCTCGCATCAATTCTAACAGTTTTGAAATACATTACCATTGGTTTCTTTCGCGCAGTGCGGTGATATGCGCTGTATGGTGTTTGCCATGCCAGGCATACAGACCCAGTAAGAGCCATAAACTCATCAGGCGACCATGTTCCGGATGAACCACGGTTCTTTCCCAATCCTCATCTGCTACGTTTTGTAAGGCTGTATACCAACGAAGATGGAGTGCATGCAACAAGGTGATGGAAACATTTACCGGTAATGCATTATCTGCAAAATTCGCCCAGGCTTTTTCATCATAGGGTTTGATGGTTGGATTATTTTCCGATAAGCCCAGTTTGAATCTTGCATAGGCGTTCATATGACTATCCGCAACATGATGCACCAGTTGCTGAACCGTCCAGCCATCTTCCCGGTAAGGGGTTTCCAATTGGGAAGCATCCAGATTCAAAAGGGCTCTTTCCAGTTCCTCAGGTAAAAACTTTATGTCAAGCAACCATTTTTCTTTTTGTTCCTGTGAAAACGGCTGGGGTTCGTATTTTCCAATCGGGTATCGGAGATCTGTAGTCATATGAATGTTTTTTGTAGTTTCCTATTCTTCACGCAGGGCTTTACCGGTAAGATGGATAAAGACATCTTCCAAATTGGCCTGCTTCACTTCCTTGGGTTTTTCAAAACCGGAATCCACCAGTTCATCGATCAGCTTATCCGGAGAATTCAGGGCAATGATCTTTCCACTGTCGATAATTGCAACCCGGTCACAAAGCACTTCTGCCTCATCCATGTAGTGGGTGGTTATGATGATCGTGGTTCCCTGGTTTCTGATTTCCCTGATCAGGTCCCAAAGATTCCTTCTGGCCTGCGGATCAAGACCTGTTGTGGGTTCATCCAGAAAAATGATCGCAGGCTTGTTGATCAGTGTGGTGGCAATGGAGAAACGCTGTTTTTGCCCGCCACTCATTTCCTTGAACTTGGCCTTGCTTTTATCGCGGAGGTTTACTTTATCCAGCAGTTCCATCGGATCCACATTTTCATTGTACAATCCTGAGAATAAGGTAATCAGCTCAACCAGGTTCAGACTGGGATAATACCCGGATGTCTGCAATTGCACACCGATGATCTTTTTGATCTCATTGGGTGAGGTATCCAGATCCAATCCGGCAATAACCACTTTACCGCTTGTTTTCTGCCGAAGGGTTTCCATGATCTCCAGGGTGGTTGACTTACCGGCGCCATTCGGACCCAGCAACCCAAAGATCTCCCCTTCGATCACATCAAAACTGATTCCTTTTACAGCTTCAAATTCGCCGTATTTTTTATGCAGGTCGGTGACTTCAATGATTTTATTTGCCATGGCTAAAAATTATACACAAGACCGGCACGGGCCGATGAAACGCCGATACCGATTGCTGTGTTTGCATATTTCTGATTAAACAAAGTTACGGCCATCTGGAGATTTCTTTGTCCCATCAATGTCAAATATCCTCCCGTTAAGGTAGTGGCAAACCCGCCGCCCAATAAAACCCAGCCCATTCCTTTGTCATTGGTAGAAGATAACCTGCTCACACCCACTAAAGTGGCGATTGTACCGATTACACCCAATACCTGACCGGTTACTTTATTGGACTGATGTCTTTCAAAAAGCTGGATAAGTTCCTGGTTCCGGGTCCTGTAAAACAATTGCATGAACTGTTTCTTCCCGGTAAACACGGAATCATGATAAATGATGGTATTGGGTTTGGGATTAGCGAGATAATTCATCCCCCCGGGAATTAGTTTTTGTTGCGCCTGAACCGAGCTGACTATCCAAAAAAATCCAACCAGGGCCAATACAATGCCTTTCATGCTTTACAGTTTTGTTCCGGTAAATGTCGCTAATTCTTCCATCATAGATTTACTTCCGATAAATAAAGGCGTTCGCTGGTGAAGTTCTGTTGGCTGTATATCCAGTATTCGCTGCTTCCCGTCGGTAGCAACGCCACCTGCCACTTCCACAATAAAGGCAAAGGGATTGGCTTCATACAATAAACGGAGTTTGCCCCTTGGCTTATCCAGGGTACCCGGATACATAAAAATCCCCCCCTTGATCAGATTACGGTGTACATCCGAAACCATACTGCCGATATAACGTTGTGTATAAGGACCGCCATTCTCACGTGTCTTACGCTGACAACCATCGATGTATTTTCTGACAGACTCATCATACTGGAAAAAATTCCCGTGGTTCACGGAATAAAACTTCCCGGTTTCAGGGCATTTGATATTGGGATGGCTTAAGGAAAACTCACCGATGGAAGGATCCAGGGTAAAACCATTCACACCCCTACGGGTAGCATAGACCAGCATGGTACTGGATCCATACACCACATATCCTGCAGCGACCTGCTTCCGACCGGGTTGCAGAAAGTCTTCTTTCTGACAGGGTTTCCCCAGTTCGCTCACCCTTTTGTAAACACTGAAGATGGTTCCGATGGAAACATTCACATCAATATTTCCACTCCCATCCAGCGGATCGAACATCACCACATATTTGCTCTGGTTACTGATCTCATCATCAAACACGACAAAATCATCCATCTCCTCACTTCCGATACCCGCACAACTGATCCCGTGTTTTAAAACACCCATAAACTGGTTATTCGCAAAAACATCCAGTTTCTTGACATCCTCACCCTGAACGTTCACACTTCCCGCATCACCTAATATATCCACCAGACCGGCTTTGTTCACTTCCACGTTGACCCTTTTGGCAGCCAATGCCAGATCACGCAATAGCCTGCTCAATTCGCCGGTTGCGGTGGGAAACTGTCTTAACTGGGTCAGGGTGAATTCGTCGAGGGTTAGAATATTTCTATTGACCACCATTCTTGATTCGTTTGAATAAAGTTAGGGAGTGGCTGTGAATCAACCGGATTATTTTTAACGGATCAGGTGTGTAATGCATACACACTCAGCAATCTAATTCCGGAAAAATATCTGTGTAAAAAAAGTGACTCCCTTACTATCCCGGTAGATCCCGATACCGGAAAACTGATAATTTCCCTCGATATTTTTTTTATGTCCCGGGCTATTGAGCCATCCCTTTACAACTTCATTGGCGGACAATTTTCCATACGCCACGTTTTCCGCCGATGCGGTTATCCAACCGGATGTTTTTTGGATGGATGCTACCCTTTGTTCAAAACCCTCATGACCAAAAGAGGTCTTACCCGTTGCCATATTTTTACTATGCAGAAAAGCCTGTCGGTTGGCTTCCTCATTCATTTTGAGAGGCGGTAATCCCAGGGATTGCCGATGTTCATTCACATACCTGAATATGTCCTTAACCACGGTGGAAGGAGATTCCGGAGCAGTTGCAGGGGATGTTTTTGTTTCAGGGCTTATTTTCGGTGTACAGGACAACATTAGCATAAACAGGGGAAGGGAAAGCAAAACCATCCAACGGTTATGGGTAGAAGGTAGATTCATGCCTGTAACAATTCAATAACCGTACCAGAATGCGAACGCCCGATACTGTCAGCCGATAAGGGGAATTGCCCTAGTTTTGCGC
>JAGWTX010000291.1 GCA_028875955.1 Bacteroidota bacterium
AACCTGAACCTGGATAAACCCGAGACAATGGATAACCGCAGAGTAGACCTGAATAGTACCCAGCCCGTTCTGGTGAACCCCAACCGGGTTATGGATACTGCGGCAGCAATACCCTCTTCGTTAAAGGCTGCTCCCAAAAAACTGGTTGACATCACGGATACCAGGACCGTTTCAACTGCACAGGTAACCAGGAAGGATTCCTCTGCCCCTGTTGCACCGATTATTACAAAACAACCCTTACTGACCAATATCACCACAGCTGCACCGGTTGATAACAAGACCTATACCTTCCATGTATCGGATACCCAATATGTGGTGGTGGTATTGCACAATGTGGATCCCATCTTTATTTCAGAAAGCCGGAACGCATTCAACCGGTTTAACCAGGAAAATTATTACGAGCAAAAAATTGAAGTCTTTAACCGGAAAATCACACCGGCCTATACATTTCTGATGTTCGGGCCCTTTTCCAATGCAACCAATGCCGTAAACTATATTGACAAGGTGAAACCGCTTTCCAAAACAAGGATCATGCCCTGGTTAACACCCGATAAATACAGTTTCAGCATCATCAGTAATGCCAATATGGCTATCCTGATCGATACGCAGGATATCGAAGGTTATCAAAAATTTATTCACCAGGTATTCCCTGATAAATTTTAACCTTTGAAATGTAACGGCACAGAAACTCTTTTTTAGTTTTACAAAGCATTCAATTATTATCCTTACATATGGCTAAGTCTGTAAAAATATTCTGGCGGATTTTCTTTGGCGGTTTCGCAGCCGTGATCCTTTTCCTATTGATGTTAAACTGGGGATGGATCGGAGATATGCCATCGATTGACGATATCGAAAACCCTTCCGCCTCGCAGGCCAGCCAGGTGTTTGCCGATGACGGGACACCCATGGGTAAATACTATATTGAAGACAGGGTGAATGTGATGAACAAGGATATCAGTAAACACGTGATCAACGCACTGGTTGCCACTGAAGACAAACGGTTTTATGAACACAGCGGTATCGATGCTTTCTCCCTGCTGAGGGCCTTTCTTTTTCTGGGTAGTGAAGGTGGCGCCAGCACCATTACCATGCAAACCGCCAAGAACCTGTTCACCGAGAACTGGGGTACCAAAAATTTCCTGTTGCGCAGTATCCAGAAACTCAAGGAAGGGATCATTGCCATAAAACTCGAAAGAACTTTTACCAAAGAAGAGATCCTCACGCTTTACCTGAATACCATCGAATTCGGGGATAATGTATTTGGGATCCGGAACGCATCTACCACCTTTTTTCAAAAGGAACCCGACAGACTGAATGTACAGGAAGCCGCCGTTCTGGTGGGAATGATCAATGCACCGGGCATCTATAACCCAAGAACCAATCCGCGCCGTTCACTGGAAAGAAGAAACCTGGTCTTAAACAGAATGGTTTCCCAGAATTACCTGACTGCCGCCGAAGCCGAGATCCTGAAACGAAAACCCATTGAGCTCAATTACCGGAAACTGAATGAAAACAATGGTTTCGGACCTTATTTCAGGATGATTCTGGGAGAGGATATGAAAAAATGGTGCAAGGAGCACAAGAAAAGCAATGGCGATAATTACAACCTGTACCGCGACGGTCTTAAAATCTACACGACCATCAATCCCAGGATGCAGATCGATGCCGAGGAAGCCGTTGCCAGGCACATGAGTTATATGCAGAAACTGCTGGACAGACAGGACAACATCAAAAAAGGCACGGTATGGAAGGGATATGACAATGTGCTGGAAGCCGCTGCCAAACAAAGCGACAGGTGGTATCATCTCAAGAAAGAAGGCATGAGTGATGAAGACATCCGCAAGACATTTGACCAGAAAACAGAAATGCATGTTTTCGCCTGGAACAATACCCGCGGAAAAGATACTGTCATGACACCGATGGATTCTATCCGCTATCACCGCCAGATGCTCCAGGCCGGCTTTATGGTGATGAACCCACTGGATGGCCAGGTGAAAGCCTGGGTTGGGGGTATCGATTTCAAAACCTATAAATACGACCACGTCAATATCAATACCAAGCGACAGGTAGGATCCACCATGAAACCCCTGTTGTACAGCCTGGCCATCGAAGAGGGTGGGTTCACGCCCAACACCACTGTATATGACCAGCAGCAGAGTTTTGGCAGCTATGGCATGGTACCGGCCACACCCAAGACCTGTACAGGTCTGGCCATGCCCATGGCACTGGCACTGGCGAAATCCAGGAACTGTGCCACAGCCTATGTATTGAAACAATTGGATAATAATGGGAATGAAGGAGCCAAACGATTGATCAATTTCCTCCGGAAATGCGATTTTACCTCCAGCATCCCTGCCTACCCTTCCATCGGTATCGGTGCCTGCGAATTGTCTTTGTATGAAATGATGCAGGGCTACAGCATGTTCCCGGGTAGAGGCTTTAATGCCAAGCCCATGTACATCACCCGTATTGAAGACAGGAATGGAAATGTACTGGCCACTTTTACGCCCCACAGAAAAGAAGTGATCAGCGATGTGACGGCTTATTCCATCATAAAAATGATGCAGGGCGTCATGACCAACGGTACCGGTGCCGGTATCTGGCAATATGATATGCCCAGTGATCTGCAGATAGCAGGAAAAACAGGTACGACCAATGATAACAGCGATGCCTGGTTTATTGGGTATACGCCACAGCTTCTGGCCGGTGGCTGGGTAGGTTGTGACGACCGGTTTATCCGCTTTAATACCGAAAGCAAAAACGGGGAAGGCGGAAGGGCGGCCATGCCGATCTGGGCCTATTTTATGAAAAAAGTGGCTGAGGATAAAACACTGGGGATTGATACCAAACTCAGTTTTGTAAAACCTGAAAATCTCAACGGAGACATACAGATAGATTTATCCGGCGTAAATAACCCTGCCCTGGGAGATGGTGAAGGAGAAGTAGGTACCGGCAAGTCGGCAGATTATGAGATCCCCAAAGAAATCAGTTCCGATGATTTTACCCCACCCGAATCACAACCGGATACAACCCAAATACCGGGTTCGGTTATCAAAAAGGAAAACAAGGAACCTGTTAAAAAAACTGAGAAACCCGGTACCAATCCGGCATTGATCCCAGAAAAAAAAGGTAAAGCAGAAATGCCCAAACAAACAAAATCCGGTGGCGGGATCCGGTAACCCTTCCGTTTATTTACCCAACCCGTTGAGGTTTAACGACAACTGGTGAAATAAGTTCTGCTGATAAAACCCCGTTGCATAACGGATTTGTAACTTAGGCAGAAGAATACCGACACCAAACGTAAATCCATTGAGGCCACTGGATACATTGTAGGCGTTCAGATCCTGTCTCCGCTGAAAATTATACCCGGCCATGAGTTCCATTTTTTCACTCAGGTACACTTGCGTGGACAAGACCAGGTGAGAAAAAATCTTTTGAACGGTGGTATTGTTTTGATAGCCAACCTCCCCTTCCGATGCCCGGAAACTGGTGTCGTTATAATAGCTGTTCAGACTTTGCAGATGGTGGGCCGTGAGTGAAAACTGGAAGGGTGCATTCTGTAACCGCTTGCTGATACCTGCCTGCAGGTCAAAGGGAAGCTCTTCTTTACGGTTTGAACCATCATAGGTTTTTAATTGGGTACCCATATTTTTTACAGCCACACTTACCTGTAACAGATTGGATGAATCATAATAGGATAAGCCAAAATCAAGCGCCAGTCCTGAAGACCGGTATTGCCCGTATCCTGAATGCATATACTTTAGGGTAAGCCCATAAAAAAACCGCTCCTGATACTGCCGGGATGCCATGACCTGTAAAACATAATCCACCGGCCGGAAGCTACCCAGGGTATTACCGGCGGCATCGGTTTGTACCAGAGTCCCGTAATCAAAAAAATTGACACCTGCCGCCAGGTTGGTATTTGCCTGGTTCAGATGCCAGGCGGTTGTAAGACTGTAATTCCGGATCCCGGCCAGAAATGAATTGAAGGAGGCACTCAAGCTATGTTGCATGTCCTCTCGCAACAATGACGGATTATGAAAACTCATGCCCACATCCTTACCCATGGAAGATATATTAACCCCGCCCAGGGCTGATAACTGGGCGGTATTGGGTTGCTGGAGAAAATGAAATACGGTATTCCCTCC
>JAGWTX010000292.1 GCA_028875955.1 Bacteroidota bacterium
GTTATAAACCTATATGTTCCTTCCTGAAAGAACATATAGGTTTTTTTGGCTCTGATATCAACCGATGAACTGCCCTCGAGGGTTTCAAAATCTCCCGGTTCAACAACCTGATGCCTGTTTTTATCAAGCAGGGGAAGGTCATCCGGATGCAGGGTGAATCAAACCGTTTTGGTTTCGCATGACCCACTAAACAAAAAACAGGATTTGCAGCAGGGTATGTGTAAATTCACATAACACTTGGTGATTTTGATAACTGATATACCTGTTTATTTATGCGCAGATGGTTCCGAAAATTGATTGTCTCAGTTGGGATTTTCCTGCTTACTTTTCTACAGAGCTGTCATAAGAATGACAGTCCTGTACCATCTTCCAACCCGATCACCGGTTGTGGTTATGATCTGGATGAAACCCGATTAACCAGCACGGGATGGACAAAAGTTTTTGAAGATAATTTTACAGGGGATCTTGCTAACTGGAATATCTGGAAAGGAGGTGCCTACAACAATGAATTGCAACTGTACCAGGGGAATAACCTCGTTATATCAGATGGGGTTTTGCACATCATTGCCCGGAAAGAAAATGTTACCGGCCCGGTATTACCTTCGAATCCTGCCCTTTCCGGTTTTACCTACAGTTCCGGACGAATTGAAAGCAAATTCAATATTTCAGCCAATCAGACAACACCCAAAGTCAGGATCATTGCCAGGCTAAAACTTCCAACGGGTTATGGTATGTGGCCCGCCTTTTGGAGTTACGGGGATCCCTGGCCCACGATGGGGGAAATCGATTATATGGAAGCAAGGGGCAATGAACCGAACCGGTATTTGACCAATTATTATTATGGCGATGTGCCGGGCACGATTTTTCCGGAAGATGCAACCGGTACCATCACATCCAATGACGACCTTACCAGGTGTTATCATGTGTATGAAATCGAATGGACACAGCATTCGCTAAATTCCTATCTGGATGGGAACCTGGTTGAAACCAAGAAGAAGGGCAAATATATTGCCGACCTTTTCGGCAAAACGGAAAGAATCGTGTTAAACCTGGCAGTAGGGGGTGGATTTTTTCCAGGACTGGATAAGTCGCTCATACAAACCGATTCCTTATCGGTTGACTGGGTAAAAGTATTCACTGCAAAATAGGAGTCTGAAATGTTAATTTATTTTAGTAAACAGGAATTCTGTTGACCCAGGTCAGTAGTTATTACCTAACTTTATTCCATCCCCTGGAATTCAATATCCCATTGTCGATTTTACCAGCGTAATCTACTTCTGGAAACGCTGTATTAATTTTTATCAAACGCATGGAAAAGCAGTCTGCTTCTGATTTTGAATTATTTCCTTTTATTGAAATGACCCCGGACCTGGTATGCATTGCAGGAAAGGACGGCTATTTACGAAGAGTGAATAAGGCCGTTGTGGATAAGCTGGGCTATACTGAAGAGGAACTGTTCAGCAGGCATATTTCCACCTTTATCCATCCGGATGACATCGAGAACACTTTCCGGGAAAGGGAAAAGCTGATCAATGGGAAAGTGTTACTCAATTTTGAGAACAGGTACCTTACAAAAAAAGGGGAAGTGGTATGGCTGGAATGGACTTCCATTTATTTTGGCGATAAAGAAATCGTCTTTGCCATTGCCAAAGATGTAACCGAACGGAAAAAAGTCGAACAGGAAGTTACAGTCAAGTTCCAGCAGTACAAAAGCCTGGCGCGACATTTTAAAGACAGTATTGAGAAGGACAGGAAATACTTATCTGTCGAATTGCATGAGGAATTGGCACAACTGGCTTCGGTAATCAAAATGGACATCGATTGGGTCCGGTTGCATGAAACCGAAATAAGCGAGAAAAGCAAAAGCCGGATAGAACATGCATCGGTTATATCCAATCTGCTGATCAATACCATGCGGAGGATCTCATTTGCCATCAGTCCGAATATGCTCGACGACCTGGGTCTTCGGGCCACACTGGAATGGTTATGCAAAGAGTTTTCAATCCTCAATGGGATTCCCTGCGAATTCCAGTGTGACTATATCGAAGAACATTTTTCAAAAGAGGTCAAGATCGACTTTTTCAGGGTCTGTCAGGAGTCATTGTCGAATATCCTGTATCATGCAGAAGCCAAAAAAGCAGAAGTGCGATTATTTGAAAAGAATCGGAAACTGATACTCCAGATCAAAGATGACGGGATCGGTTTTGAAGAAGAGCAACTCGCAGTGCAGTCCGGGTTAAAGAGCATGCGTGAGCGCGCCAATTCCATCAATGGTATACTGACCATTGATAGCGGGACCGATAAGGGCACCTGTATTACACTTTCATTTGAACAATAGGTATAAAAGAATCGGTATGAAGCAGTTTCTGACAGCTATTATTTTATGGATGACCCTCACTGCCTCCGCACAAGTGGATAAAACGGTTGATGCCTATTATCCCCTGTTGCGAAATGGTTTTCAGCAGGACAATGCTTTTCAAACGGTACGATTTGTTGAAAAGTACTGGCGAATCGCAGGTAATACGGGGTTTAATGAAAGCATCCATTATGTGGAGAAAATTCTGCAGAAAGCTGGGTTTGTATTAGAAAACAAAGGGGAAGCCGATGGCCCTTTAACCTACCGGATTGAAAAACGAAAGATGAAAGGCCCTACCTGGGAAGCTGTGGATGCTTCCGTTTGGTTAGGCAATGAAACACAACCCCTGCTTACCATGTCCTCCAACCGGAATATGGTTGCCATCCATTCTGCCAGTACGCCCGCAAATGGTGAAACGGCCGAACTGGTTTTTGTGGGTAAAGGATCTGTGAGTGATTTTGAAAAGCAGGATGTAAAAGGTAAAATCGTTTTGGGAGAAACCGCAACCGGTGCCTTATACAACCGGGCCATGCAAAGAGGTGCCTTGGGTGTGATGGGATATTCCATGCCCGCCTATACAGAACCGCAGAAATACATCCATTCCATACAGTTTCAGGGAATACCCTATACCGATTCCCTGCATCAGAAATGGGGAATTGCCTTATCCTATGATGCCTATGCCAGACTGAAAGCCGCACTGGCAAAAGGAACCGTACTGGTAAGGGTGAAGGTACAAACCCGGAT
Organism: Bacteroidota bacterium; assembly: GCA_028875955.1. GTDB lineage: Bacteria > Bacteroidota > Bacteroidia > Chitinophagales > Chitinophagaceae > Sediminibacterium. Next base: position 3,101 of record JAGWTX010000292.1, read on the forward strand.
TTATCCTTCTACGGAACTCACCCTGGTAGCCAATGTGCGTGGAGAAACCTTACCCGATGAACGATTTGTTTTCAGCGCACATGTGCAGGAGCCGGGAGCCAATGATAACGCCACAGGAGTGGGAACATTGGCGGAAATGGCAAGGGTAACGGCTGCACTGGTCAAACAAAAACAGATCCATCCCCAAAGAACCCTGACTTTTTTGTGGGGTGACGAGATCGTTTCAACCAGAAGATATATTGCCGATGACCCCATACGTGCCAAAGGGATCAAATGGGGACTGAGCCTGGACATGGTGGGAGAAGATGTATCCAAAACCACCGGAAGTTTCCTGATCGAAAAAATGCCCGATCCTTCCGCCATCTGGACCAGGGGTAAGGATAAGCATACCGAATGGGGCGGGTCAAAGCTTAGTGAGTCAGACATGTTTCCACACTATTTCAATGATTTTTTACTCAACCGTTGCAAGCAGCAATCCCGTTTTAACGGTTGGGTGGTAAATACAAATCCGTTTGAAGGGGGAAGCGATCATACCCCTTTTCTGCAGGCAAAAATTCCGGGTTTACTGATGTGGCATTTCACAGATGTGTTTTATCACACGGATGCAGACCGGCTGGATAAAGTGTCTCCCGCAGAAATGAAAAATGTAGGTGTGAGTGGACTGGCAGCCGCTTATACCCTATGTTCGGCCACAGAATCAACCACTCTTTCTTTGATCGCTGAGTTGGAAAAAAACGCATTAGAAAGACTGCAAACAGAATGGTTATTGAGTAAAACAGCCATACAACAGGGAACAGCACCCGATTCGGAAAAACATATCCTGCAGGTATGGAGCGACTGGTACCAGAAAGCGGTTGCAAAGATGAACGAGATTGCAACATCCGGTGATATGGGGAAAATCCAGCAAGCAATCGGTCATACGGCAAATACCATCCGCCAGAAGGAAAGGGAACTTGTATCAAAGCTGTAAAGAATCATCCGTCAACCCTTTTCCGCTTTCGCCAAAGCCTTTTTCACTTTTTGCAGAAAGGGTGGTACAATACCAAA
>JAGWTX010000293.1 GCA_028875955.1 Bacteroidota bacterium
GCCAGAAAAGGACAAGGCATCCGGTTCATGATCATCAGTCCGTTGGAACCCTTTTCCAGGTAATCCTTGTCAAATGCCTCCCGGGTTTTGCCCAGGTGTTGGGAAAGTTGATCGGCTTCGGAATCATTGATCAAAACCATCAGGCTTTTGCAGCAATTGCCACACCGGGTGCAATCAATTTTTGGCGTAATGTCGGCCTGAAGCGCATACACGGTCTGGTCAACCTGTTCCGGGTTTCTTTCTTTTACAAAATCGCGGAAACGATCGTTTTCATTTTGTTTCCGGGAAGAAAATGCGGTAATAACCGATAAGTCCGTTTCTATATGTTTTTTCTGCTGGCTGATGCTGCAAATCTATGTTTTCGATCTCCTGTACCCTCAGGTAATTCAGATTTTCGGACAGTTTATCCACATTCCTGGCCAATTTGTAGAAAAGTAAAATTGGGCTGCTGTCTGAGGTGGTTAGATTTGCGGGTTGAGGGGTTTCAAAGTCCGGGATTGTCATCGTGTATGCAGGCAGGATTAGGTGGTAAATGGCTGTCATGGATTTTTCCATCCGGAATGGCCCCGGGTCTGGTTATCAATAACGATTGAAATTATGGCAGAAGAGAAGAATTTATTCGAGTACAATGAGGCATCCATACGGTCGCTCGACTGGAAGGAACACATCCGCCTTCGCCCGGGGATGTATATCGGCAAGCTGGGCGATGGTTCGGCACCGGATGACGGGATCTATGTATTGATCAAGGAAGTGATCGATAACTGTATCGATGAGTATACCATGGGTTATGGAAAACAGGTTGAGCTCACGATTGAAGGTAAGAAAGTAACCGTCAGGGATTATGGCCGGGGTATCCCCCTCGGAAAAGTGGTGGATGTAGTAAGTAAGATCAACACGGGTGCCAAATACGACAGTAAAGCGTTTCAGAAAAGTGTGGGATTGAATGGGGTGGGTACCAAGGCAGTCAATGCATTGAGTCAGCAGTTCAAGGTAACGGCTTTTCGGGATGGGAAGGAAAAAACGGCCGAATTTGAAAAAGGGGTACTGATCAGGGAGCATAAGGAGGCGAAAACAACCGAACCCAATGGCACACTGGTAGAATTCACGCCTGATGAAACCGTATTCCGCAATTTTCATTATATCCATGAATACCTGGATAACCAGCTTTGGAATTACTGCTATCTGAATGCGGGGCTGGCCATGCATTTCAATGGCAAGAAATATGTCAGCAAGAATGGGTTATTGGATCTTCTCCAACGGAAAACCAATCCGGATGAATTAAGATACCCCATCATTCACCTGAAAGGGGAAGATATTGAAGTGGCGCTCTCGCATAATAATGATTATGGGGAAGACATTTTTTCTTTTGTAAACGGCCAGTATACCACACAGGGTGGTACCCACCAACAGGCATTCCGGGAAGCCTATGTGAAAGTGATCCGGGATTTTTTCAAGAAGGATTATGAAGCATCTGATATCCGGACCAGTATCGTAGCCGCCGTATCAGTCCGGGTTCAGGAGCCTGTTTTTGAAAGCCAGACCAAAACCAAACTCGGTTCCCAGAATGTATATGAAGGCGGACCCAGCATGAAGAATTTTGTACTGGATTTCCTGGCCCGGGAACTGGATAATTTCCTGCACCGTAATCCTACGGTTGCCGATGCGCTGAAAAAAAGGATCGAGCAAAACGAAAGGGAAAGGAAAGAATTGGCAGGTATCAAAAAACTGGCCAATGAAAGGGCGAAGAAAGCCAATCTGCACAATAAAAAATTGCGCGATTGCCGGATTCATCTTAATGATGAGCCTCCTGCCAGGAACAAGAACGAATTCACCACCCAGCAGAACAATTCCACCATTTTCATCACCGAGGGCGACAGTGCCAGCGGAAGTATTACCAAATCCCGGAATGTGGATACACAGGCAGTGTTCAGTTTGCGGGGTAAACCGCTGAACTGTTTCGGTCTCACCAAAAAAGTCGTGTATGAAAATGAAGAATTCAACCTGCTGCAACACGCTTTGAATATCGAGGATGGTCTGGAAGGTTTGCGCTATAACAATATTGTGATTGCTACGGATGCAGATGTGGACGGGATGCATATCCGTTTATTGATGATGACCTTTTTTCTCCAGTTTTTTCCTGACCTGGTAAAAAGAGGGCATGTGTATATCCTGGAGACACCTTTGTTCCGGGTAAGAAACAAACAGGAGACCGTGTATTGTTATGATGAAACGGAGAAACAGGCGGCTGTCAAGAAATTAGGCAGTAAACCCGAGATAACCCGTTTCAAAGGGCTGGGTGAGATCTCTCCGGAAGAATTCGGAAGATTCATCGGGGAAGATATCCGTTTACAGCCGGTTATCCTGGAACAGGGTGATCATATCCAGAACCTGCTGGAATATTATATGGGGAAAAACACGATGGAACGACAGGAATTTATCATCAATAATCTTAAGATAGAACTGGATCTGATCGAAACGAACTAAAGAATTTTATAGTGTAATTATGGTGCATATTGTATTTGAACAACCGAATATTGCCGCATTAACCAAAGCCATTGAACTGGATGAAACCTTGCAGGGAGAGATCCTTGAGATAAAAGATGATTTTGCGGTTGGTCCCCTAAGGGATATCTATACGGCAGACGGTTACCAGCAGAGAAGGGATTGGTGGAAAGAAGTGCTAACCTATTCTCCCTATACCGATCAGTTGGCAATCGTAGATGATAAGCTTACGGTTCACAACCTGCTAAAAAAACTGGATGAGGAACCCACAGAAGAAGTCTGGATCTGGATGGGTCAAAACGCACATGATGTTTCGGGATATTACTGGCTGATGAGTCAGTTAAAGGAATACCAGGGGCGGATCTATATTTTGTATCTCAATAACCTGCCTTTTTTTAATGAGAAAGGAAATATTTTCTATCCCACACATCTCTCTGAAATTCAGCCCAGGGAATTTTTAAAAGCCAAAAAACTGGCAAGACCCATAACCCTGAGTGAATTTGAACTGGATCCGGATGAATGGAAAAAGACTTGTCAGGATGATAGCCTGGTTCGATACCTGGAAGGCGGGAAAAAACTAGTGGGCAAGGATGTGAATTTCTTTGATAAGGATATCCTGGCCAATTTGACAAAACAGGGACAGAAGCTGTCAAAAGTTGTAAACAATACACAGAACAAGATGAAGGTGAAAACCGGGGATGCATTTCTGGTTTGGCGTATTCGTGAAATGGCAAATAGTAACCAGTTGATCATAATCGGCGACTGGACAAAGGGATGGAAGGAGATCAGCCTGGCACTTCCAGGAGGTGATACGGAGATTTTGCAGGAACCGGAAACGGAAAACTGATGTTGGGTATACGATCCATACACCATGTAGCCTTGTTGACAACATCGGATCTGTATGAAACCACCAAGAAGTTTTATACAGAGATACTGGGTTTTACCATTGTGGCGGAACATTTCAGGTCAGAACGGGATTCTTATAAACTGGATCTGGCACTGGAAGGGAAATACCAATTGGAAATCTTTTCATTTCCGGATTACCGGGAAAGAGCATCCTTTCCGGAAGCGATGGGGCTTCGTCATCTGGCATTTGCCGTTACGGATGTCAGGGCAGGTCATGAATGGCTGAAGAAGCAGCAGGTAAAAGTGGAAGATGTCAGGAAGGATCCGTACACCGGTAAATGTTTTTTATTTTTTTATGACCCCAATAATCAGCCTCTCGAATTGTATGAACTATAAATAGGCAGCAAATGATAACAGTGATACCGGTAGCCAAAATCGCGGAAGATGATCGTGGTGCCACCCATTTTTTTGATACAGACAGGACGGGACAGTTTATCATAGCTTACCGGAATGCGGGCAGTGCCAGTGGCAGACATTACCATAAGGGAACTGCGCCACATAAAAACCCGGAACAGATCATTATCATGCAGGGAACGGCAATGGTGAACTGGAAGGATATCCGTTCAGAAGCCAGCGGAAGCATCCGGGTTACAGCACCATCGATGGTGATTATTGAAGCCTGGGCCTGGCATGAAGTAATCGCAGAAACGGATATCATTGTCTTTGAGCTCAATGCATTGGAAGATGGGAAAGAGGATACATACAGGATTTGAAACCGTGTAAGGGACTTTGGTTTTT
>JAGWTX010000294.1 GCA_028875955.1 Bacteroidota bacterium
TCCTGGTCGGCAAAGAGTTTGGCGGATTCAATCATCATCCATGCCTGTTCCGCATCCAGGTGGGCAAATCTTTCATAGGCAAACAAATCGGTTATCCCATGTACTTCAAAAAGCAAAAATTTCTGGTGATCCATCGATGTATATGATGCCATGAATTGTTTTTATTTTGAAATTACCGAATTGCGTTCAAAGGAACCGCCTACCTGAGCAAACTAATCAATTCTCCTGCAAAAGCAGGTTTTTCAGCCCCTTCGATTTCGATCAGGCAGTTCAGAAAGAGTTTCACAGAACCATCGGGTTGATCTTCCGCACCGGAAAGGGTTGCCTGTAAACGAATGCGGCTGCCAACTGGAACAGGTGAAATAAATCTTGCCTTATTGATCCCGTAATTGACAAATGCATTGACCGGTCGGATCGTGATCAGGTCATATAAAAAACGGGAGACCAGTGACATGATCAGGTACCCGTGTGCAATGGTTTTTCCACCCGGTAACATTTGGCTGGCTTTTTCCGTATCGGTATGGATCCATTGGTCATCACCGGTAACTGCTGCAAATTGATGGATCATTTCCTGGGTAACCGTAAGCCATTCACCGGGGCCCAGCATACTTCCGATATGGTTCTTTACATCGGCTTTGCCCTGTATTATTTTTTTCCCGTTCTCTGCTGGGATTATTTTATGTACGTTGTCATCACTTTTTTTGACAACCGCCGTTTCCGCTGTCCAGTTACCCACTTTTACAACCGCTTTCCCGATCAGTTTGCGATCCATCATATCCTGTATGGCATCTGCTGCATTTTCGAGCGGATAGATCTGAGGTATATAGGGTGTCAGTTTACCGGCTATCAGCCATTGCATGATCTGTAAAAGATTCTGCTCATTGGCTGCTCTTTCCTTCTCGGCAAAACTGCCCCAGAAAACACCCATTACCGAGCAGCCTTTCAGAAGGATCAGGTTCCATTTGGTTTGTGGGATTTCTCCCGAAGCAAAACCCACTACCAGGTACCTGCCTTTCCAGGCAATGGATCGTAAGGCGGTTTCTGCAAGGTTTCCGCCCACAGGGTCATAAATGACATCTACGCCCTTTCCACCGGTAATTTCCTGCAGTCTTGTTTTCAGATCTTCTTGGGAATAGTTGATCAGATAGTCGGCTCCTTTGGATTGACAGGCAAGCAGTTTTTCTTCCGATGAGGCGGCAGCAATAACCCGGGCGCCCATGATCTTACCCAGCTCAATGGCCGCCATACCTACGCCACCGCCGGCTCCCAGTACCAACAATGTTTCACCGGGTTGCAGGGCTGCTTTGTTTTTTAATGCATGAAAAGAAGTGCCGTATGTGAACAGGGAACCTGCAGCTGTGATAAAATCCAGTGCGGGTGGTATCGGGAAAACTTTGGCTGCGTCTACAATCAATTCTTCGGCCATACCACCCCAGCCGCAAAGGGTGAGCACCCTGTCGCCGGGGGAAAGATGGGTAACCTGCTTACCTGTGGCAATCACCATACCGGCAACTTCACCGCCTGGCGAAAAGGGAAGGGGTGGTTTGAACTGGTAGGCATTCCGGATGATTAAAGTGTCCGGGAAATTGACACCGCAGGCCCTGACTGCAATCAACACTTCGTTTTCACCTGGTTCAGGAAGTGGAATATTCTCCAGGGTTAAGGTATCGGGTGAACCAAACTGGCGACAAAGCAATGCTCTCATTGACTTGATAATGTTGTAATTACTGCTTGAAATTGTTGTGATTACTGAATGTAAACCATATCTGTTAAAGTCTTGATCTTGTTTTGTATGGCAATTTCATATTGAAAAATATTGCAGATGATGAGACTGATCCATTTAAGGATTCATTAAAAAATACATTGATTTAATGTTTCATATGAAAATTAGGTACATTCATTTAAGAAATCAACCTGGTTTCTATACCCTTCATACTATTTTTAGTAAGTTCGGTTAATTAATTGTATTAATTTCAATTTCATGATCAGGAAACCAGACTGTTTCTTTATCTGAGAATAAGTTTTGTATTAAACCCCCTTCTAATACCTGATGATCAAGAAAGTACTTTGTGTAGATGATGATACCATTTCTCTTACCATTTCTCAGCTTTTGCTGAAACGGACAGGGTTTGCCCAGGACGTAGATACGGTAATTGATGGTAGTGAAGCGCTTGCTTATTTTGAAAATTTATTTGCCAACGATCCCAATCCGGTTGAACATGCGCCGGAGTTGATTTTACTGGATATCAATATGCCGGTAATGAACGGTTGGGAATTTCTGCAGGAATATACCCCCAATTATCTCTTGAAACTGCCACGTACCCGGGTGGTTATTTTATCCTCTACCATCGATCCGGAAGATTTCGCACTGGCCAAACATTATCCGGCCGTAATCCAGTTTATCAGCAAACCCCTGAGTGTGGAAAATCTGGAAGAATTGAAAACGCATCCGGAAATGAAAGACTTTTTCCAGGATTAACCGGTTTCTCCGGTGATCAATGGGTTCCTTGTCCATTCCTTGTTTCGAATGAAATGCAATTTTCGTTGGGTTTGTCTACATTAGGGGTATGAAAAAATACCCGAACTATCTGCATTTCCGGCATGTCAGGTACATGGCCGTAACCTTATTATTCTCCGGTTTCTTTTTCTCCGCCCACCTGTATGCACAGGAAACCACCCGGGTTGTTGACAAAATCGTTCAGGAAGAAACCGCGCATTCCCAATTGGAAACCCTGGCGCATGAATTGTTTGACAGGATCGGCCCGCGGCTGGTGGGTACGCCTCAAATGAAACAGGCGCACGACTGGGCTGTTGAAAAATATACCGGCTGGGGGATACCTGCCCGGAATGAACAATGGGGCGAATGGAAGGGATGGGAAAGAGGTATCACGCATATTGATATGCTGTCTCCGCGTGTGCGTTCACTGGAAGGAACACAACTGGCCTGGAGCCCGTCTACCAGGGGAAAAACCGTTACGGCAGAATTGGTGATCCTGCCCGATCTGGCTGATTCCCTGGCATACCAGCAATGGCTGCCTGCGGTGAAAGGCAAATTTGTCATGATCTCCATGAATCAGCCAACCGGCAGACCCGATGATAACTGGAGGGAATTTGGAACCCCCGACTCTTTTGAAAAAATGAAAAAAGAACGGACGGCTGCCACAGAAGACTGGCGTAAACGGATCAGTAAAACAGGGTATTCTACCCGGATGCTTCCACTGGTTCTGGAGAAAGCCGGAGCAGCAGGTATCATCAGTAATTACTGGTCTGCCGGTTTCGGGGTTGATAAAATATTCAATGCCTATACCCATCATATCCCGACTGTGGATATCGCCCTGGAAGATTATGGTATGTTATATCGGTTGGTTGAATCCGGTGATCATCCGGTGATCAGCATCCGTGCCGATTCAAAAGACAAGGGAATGGTGCCCACATTCAATACACTAGCAGAGATCAAGGGTACCGAAAAACCCGATGAATATGTGATGCTATCTGCGCATTTCGATTCCTGGGATGGCGGTACTGGTGCCACGGATAATGGAACGGGTACCCTGACGATGATGGAAGCCATGCGGATCCTTCATCTCGTTTATCCGCATCCCAAAAGAACGATACTGGTGGGTCACTGGAGCAGCGAGGAACAGGGGCTAAACGGATCCAGGGCATTTGTGGAAGATCATCCGGAAATTGTCAGCAAATTGCAGGCCTTGTTCAACCAGGACAATGGAACGGGCAGGATTGTGAATTTATCCGGACAGGGGTTTGCAAAAGCCGGGGATTTTTTAAAACGCTGGCTGGCAGTCGTACCCTCCTCCATAAAGGATTCCATCAAAACCAGTTTTCCCGGCGTGCCCGGTGGCGGGGGGTCTGATTTTGCTTCTTTTGTGGCTGCGGATGCACCTGGTTTTTCACTGGGTTCCCTGAACTGGTCTTATTTTAATTACACCTGGCATACCAACCGCGATACCTATGATAAGGTTGTGTTTGATGATCTTCGGAGCAATGCCATTCTTACGGCTATCCTGGTCTATATGGCATCTGAGGATCCGGAATTTTTTCCGAGGGATAAGGCACCGCTGGGCATCAATCCCCGCACGGGAAAACAAGCTA
>JAGWTX010000295.1 GCA_028875955.1 Bacteroidota bacterium
GCTGGCCCAGGCATTTGTAAAAGATGGTGCGATCACTGTTGAAGCCTACCTGAAATCCGCAGGTGATGTGAAAGTGACAGAATTCAAACGTGTGGCATTGGGATAATTTTTCCAGATAATAAACACAAAAGGGGGATGCCAAACAGCATTCCCCTTTTTTATTGCCCGGGACGACTGATTGACTTGGCATTTGGATAAAAATTCAGGTTATTTGCATCAAATCTTCTCTCATGCTCCCAAAATTCAAACGCATCCTGCTTAAATTATCCGGTGAAGCCTTATTGGGTGACCAGCGAAATGGCGATCCCTTTAATCCGCAAATCATTGAGCAGTATGCCCACGATATCAAACTCGTGACCGATATGGGAGTGCAGGTTGCCATTGTCATTGGCGGTGGTAATATTTACCGGGGTATGAACGAGGCCGATAGTGGTATTGAACGCGCCCATGGGGATTATATGGGTATGTTGGCTACGGTGATCAACGCCATGGCCATGCAGGCCATGCTGGAAAAGATCGGGGTCTATACCCGTTTACAAAGCGCCATCAATATGGAGCAGGTAGCCGAACCCTATATCCGCCGGAAAGCATTGAGACACCTGGAAAAAGGCAGGGTGGTGATCTTTGGAGCAGGTACCGGTAACCCCTATTTCACAACGGATACCGCAGGCTCCCTGCGTGCCATTGAAATGAAAGCCGATGTGATCCTCAAAGGAACCCGGGTGGATGGCATCTATACCGCAGATCCCGAACTGGATCCCCAGGCGGTGAAATATGATAAGATCAGTTTCCAGGATTGTATCAGCAAAAACCTGAAAGTGATGGATATGACCGCTTTCACCCTTTGTATGGAAAACAAATTGCCCATCATTGTATTCGATATGAACAAACCCGGAAACCTGCTTCAGGTGGTGGAAGGGGCCAATGTAGGGACACTGGTTAGCTGATCACCCGTTCATATAAAAGTTTAGCCGAATTTTATTGGGGTAGGTAATTTCACCAAGCATGAAAAAAATTGCAGTCTTATTGCTTCTCAGCACCGGTATAAAGGGCTATGCCCAGCAGTCAATGACGCTTTCCGATGCAGTCAATATTGCATTGAAAAACAGCTATGATATCCAGCTGGCGAAAAATGCTCTGGAGATCAGTACGGTCAATAATAATATCGGTGTGGCTGGCGGGTTACCCACGGTTACGGCTACCGCCACTGACAATGAAACCAACATCAGTATCAACCAGAAGTTCCCCGATCCATCCCGCGATACCAAGCGTCCGAATGTGGGTTCCAATAACCTTTCTACTGCGATTACCGGATCCATCCTGCTTTACAACGGAAACCGTGTTTCGGCAACCAAAAAAAGACTGGAAGAACTGTCCAGACAGAACCAGCAGCTGCTGAGCGCCCAGATTCAGAATACGATGGCGGCGGTCATGACCAAATATTACGATGTGGTTCGTCAGCAAACCTATCTCAAAACCATTGCCCAGTCCATCGAGGTTTCTCAAAAAAGACTGGATATCCTGAAAGTAAGACAAAATGTAGGCATGTCAAACAATGCCGATATCTATCAGGCGCAATTAGACCTGAATGGTTTGCTCCAATCCAAACAAAGCCAGGAACTGGTTATACAGCAGGCCAAAACGGATCTGCTCAACCTGATCTATATGGCACCGGAAACCCGGATCAATATTAGTGATACCATTATTGTAGACAGGCATGTCTATTTAGACAGTGTCCGGCTCCACCTGGCACAAAATCCGTTACTGGCTGCTGCCGATCAGCAGATCCATATCAATGAGCTGATCGAAAAGGAAACGGCTTCCTTACGATATCCTTCCATCCGGGCCAATACCGGTTATAGTTTTTCCAATAATAAAAGTGCTGCCGGTTTTATTTTGCTGAACCAGAGTTATGGTCCGTTTATCGGTATCAATGTTTCGGTACCCATCTATAACGGCAGTATTTCCAAACGCCAGGCGCAGGTGGCAGCAATCAATACCAGGAACGCCATCATCCAGCGGGATAACCTGAAACTGAATAACGAGTCCGGTATGATCCGTACTTTTCAGACTTACCAGAACACATTACAACAACTGGAAACACAAATGCAGAACTATACGCTTTCGACTCAATTGCTGGATTTGATTCTGCAGAAATTCCAGTTGGGTCAGGCAACCATAATCGATGTCAAACAGGCGCAACAGAGTTTTGAAAATGAGGGATACCGGCTGGTAAACCTTAATTTTTCTGCAAAAGTTGCCGAAATTGAGTTGAAAAGACTGTCCAGTCAGTTAACTTTATAATCGTTCGTCACCCCCTGAACGTTCATTTTTACGGGTACTTTTTTTTGAGGGTGCCCTTTCATTATCCTGAACCACTGTGTATGAAAAAAAATGTCTGCGGGGTACTTATGTCCATCTGCCTGCTCTTCTCTCAGAAGACATCGGCGCAAATGATTTCCGACAGTTTACTGGCTGTATATAACCGGACCCGGCCCACTGAAAAGATCTATATCCATTTTGATAACAGTGTGTACCAACCTGCGCAGACCATCTGGTTTAAGGCTTACCTGCAATCATCCCTTTCTTCCCAGCCGGTGAGCCGAACGATGTATATCAACTGGTATGATGAACAGGGTAAACTGATCAACCGGCATATCCTGCCCGTACTGGACGGGGTGGGTTGGGGAAGTTTTGAAATTCCCTCTTCCTATAAAGGGAATCGGATCCATGCTATGGCGTATACTCAGTGGATGCGCAATTTTGACGAAGCATTTTGTTTTCAGAAAGATCTGGGTGTGATTCAAAAAAACGGGCAGGGTGCTGTCTTTCCTTCCATGCAGGACAGCGAAACCCGTTTACAGTTTTTTCCGGAAGGCGGCTACCTGGTAGAGGGTCTTGAATCGGTTCTTGCTTTCAAAGTCCAGTTACCCGACGCAATGCCCACATCCGCAACCGGAACCATTATAACGGCAGGGGGAAAAGAGATGGCCTCTTTCTCTACTTTGCACGATGGAATGGGGAAACTTCTTTTTACACCCCTCCCCGGAGAATCCTATACAGCAAAATGGACAGATGGGAAGGGCAGACAACATGAGACACCGCTTCCCGCAGCAAGGAAATCGGGTGTGGTTTTTACCTTACTGGATGGTTCACTCGACAGGAATTGCATCATTCGCTGGACAGAGGATATCGCCAACCAGGTTCAGAAGTTTCATATTGTGGTCCAACGCAACCAGCAATTATTGTTTAGTGCCTATGCACCGCTAACCGACAAAATGGTCAGCAAGGGTAGCCTGCCTATCGGGCGTTTCCCCTCCGGTGTGATTACGGTAACCCTGTTTACGGAGAAAGACCAGCCGCTTGCCGAAAGGGTTTTTTTTGTAAACAATGAAGAATATGTTTCAGAACCCGATATACTATTCGATCAGCTGGGTTTGCAGAAAAGGGATGAGAACCGCTATCGGATCATCATGCCGGATTCTATTCCGGCCAATCTTTCCCTGTCCGTTACAGCCGGTGAACTTCCCCTGGATAGTTCGGAAAATATTTTATCGGGTCTTTTGTTATCTCCGGAATTGAAGGGATATGTATATCATCCCGCTTATTATTTCAGCAATGCTTCTGACACCATGCGCCAGCAGCTGGATCTGGTGATGCTGACCAATGGCTGGCGGAGATTCCGATGGGAAGAAGCCCTGCGCAGGGAAAAGAGCAGTCTGTCTTATACAAAGGAAAATGCCTTCCTGTCACTGATCGCCACGATCAAATCCACACACGGGAACGCACTAAAAAAAGCGAAAACCGTAAACCTGATCTTTCAATCAAAAGATTCCAGTCATTTTGCCGCTATCGTTCCCCTGAATGATGAGAGCTGGTTCGAGTATAAGGATATTTCCCTTTTTGATACGGCACGGGTGTTTTACCAGTTAAACGGTGAAACAAGTAAAGGGGATTACCAGGTGACACCTACCACCAGTTTCCTGCCCTCGAGTAAGGGCGACAGCCTTGTTAAACTGAGTAAGGGTGTTTTAGCCAATCAGGAACTGTCCGACCTGTTGCAAATAGGACAAGTGTATAAAGATGATTTTTCCAGC
>JAGWTX010000296.1 GCA_028875955.1 Bacteroidota bacterium
TGATGATTTCGGGTATCAGCAGGTCGTCAGTAATTCTGGCACTGACTTCCTTTTCAAATGCCTTGCGGAAATCCTCCAGTTTTTCCGGAAGCAGGGTCATCCCTGCTGCTGCAAAATGACCGCCATAGCCCAGCAGATGTTCCCGGCAGGCATGTATGGCTTCGTATAAATTGAATCCTGCCACACTCCTGGCACTCCCTGCCAGGTAATCGCCGCTTCTGGTCAGTACGATGGTTGGCCGGTAGTAGGTTTCGATCAATCGGCTGGCAACAATTCCCACCACGCCTTTGTGCCAGTGTTCCTGATAGACCAGGGTGGTTTTCCGGTTTGCCGCATCCGGGTCCTGGCGGATCATTTCCAATGCTTCCAGGGTAATACTGCTATCGGCTTCCCGCCGGTCTGTATTGTCACTATGGAGCATTTCCGCAAAAGCGAGCGCTTTCTGTACATCCTTTTCTATAAATAGCTGTACGGCTTTTTTGGCATCATCCATCCGGCCGGCCGCATTGATTCTTGGGGCAATCACAAAAACCAGGTTGCTGATATGCATGTGTTTTTGGATTCCCCCCAACTGCATCAATGCTTTGATACCAGGACAGGGGTCTTGGTTCACTTTCTGTAACCCAAAAAACGCAAGGGTCCTGTTTTCCCCGGTAATGGGTACGATATCAGCCGCGATTGCGGTAGCCACCAGGTCGAGGTATTTCAAATAGGCGGTATCGGGCAGTCCGAGTTTATCAGACAATGCCCGCATAAACGTAAAACCAACCCCGCATCCGCAGAGTTCTTTGTATGGATAGGTACAGTCTGCCTGTTTTGGGTTTAAAATGGCAACCGCAGGTGGTAAAACCTTATCCGGCAGGTGGTGGTCACAGACGATAAAATCAATACCCAATGATTGGGCATAAGTAATCAATTCAACGGATTTGATACCGCAGTCCAGAGAGATAATCAGGCTGATCCCATTGTCATGCGCATAATCGATACCCGATTTTGAAATGCCATATCCCTCTCTGTACCGATGGGGGATATAGAAATCGGTTTCAGGGTAGATTTCGCTGATAAACTGGAATAAGGAGGCTACTGAAGTGGTTCCGTCTACATCATAATCGCCGAAAACCAATATTTTTTCTGCTTTTTCAAATCCCTGTATCAGCCGGTTTACGGCCTTGTCCATATCCTTCATGGTCCAGGGATCGTGCAGGTCGGAGAGCCGGGGTCTGAAAAAAGTTTTTGCTTTTTCAAAGGAATCAATGCCCCTCTGGGTGAGGATACGGCAAAGTACCGGATGAATCTTAAGGGCATCTCTCAGTGACTGGGTTGCAGCGGAATTATCGGACAATATGTTCCACCTCTTTTGCATCAATATTCCCTGTCAGTTGTATAACGAACCAGTTCTTCCAGGGATTTCCGGATTTCTGAATCGGGGAATTGGTACAAAATTTCCAGCGCTTCATCCCGAAAGGCGTTCATTTTTTCAGTGGCATACCGGATACCACCCTGTGAAACAACCGTATCCAGGAGAAACTGCACTTTTTCCTTTTCTGTATTTTGGTTTTTGACAATATAAATCAGCTTTCTTTTGGTCTGAGGGCTGCAATGGTTCAGGGTATAGATTAAAGGAAGCGTTAATTTTTTTTCCTTGATATCGTTTCCGGTGGGTTTCCCGATATCGGAGCTGCCATAATCAAAAAGGTCGTCCTTTATTTGGAAAGCCATACCTACTTTTTCGCCAAAAAGCTTCAGTTTTTCCACATCTTCTGGTTTTTCAAATGTGGTGGAGGCACCGGCGGCACAGGCAGAAGCGAGGAGGGAGGCTGTTTTCCCTTTTATGATATCATAATAGATCTCCTCATTCAGATTCAGCTTTCTGGATTTCTCAAATTGCAGTAATTCGCCTTCACTCATCAGTTTGAATGCCTCTGTGAGAATTTCCAGGACATGGTGATCTTTGTTGGTGAGCGATAAAAGCAGTCCTTTGGATAAGAGATAATCCCCCACTAAAATGGCAATTTTGTTCTTCCATAAGGCATTTACCGAGAAAAAACCCCTTCTTTCCAGGGAATCATCCACCACATCGTCATGTACGAGGGTTGCCGTATGGACCAATTCCACCAGCGAGGCGGCCCGGTAGGTACTTTCATTGATCTGACCGCCCAGTCTGGCACAGAGAAGTACGAACATTGGGCGCATTTGCTTGCCTTTGCGCTTGACTATGTATTGCATGATCCTGTCCAACAGCGCAATTCTGCTTTTTACCGCTTCTTTAAAGTGGATTTCGAACAGGACCAGTTCGTCCTTGATAACCTGCTTAGCTAACTTCATGGAGTAAATATGTTGCAATATAGGATTGATCCATGCAATATCCGGTTCCAAAGCAGCGTTAATTGATTTGCTGCGGTCTTTCCGTAGAACTAATACCTATAAATTTGGCTTAAAAATTGTGAGATTGACTCATAATGCATAATTTTGTCATGTTTTCTACAAGGTTGCAGAACAAGAAGCATAATTTTTAAATAATAAATACCTCTTATGGCAAGCAAAAAGTACATTTTAGCAGCGGCTCTGATCGTTCTGATACAGACGGTCGGATTAGCCCAAACGGATTGGGGATGGGATTGGAAGGATACTTCGAAGGTATCTGTTAAGAACATGCCTCAAAACAATGAATTTTTAAACAATCAGTATCCTTACCCTGCAAAACCACGTAGTCAATGGGAATTAGGATTTGGAGTAGGTCTGAGTTCCATTACTGGTGATGTTAAATCAAAAGCAGGTTTTGGTGGTACGGTTACGCTTAGAAAAGCATTGAGTAATATGTTTTCGATTCGTACCGGTTTAACAGGATTGCTGAATTCTGGCTCTCCTAACGCTTACGGAGCAGCTCTTGGTCAGGTAGATTATAAAAACCAGACCTATCAGCTAAGTTTTGATATCCTGACGTCTTTGAATGCTTTAAGCCACTACAGAGGCAATCCCAAAACAGATATTTATCTGATAACAGGGTATAGCCTTAACGCAGCAAGGGTTCTTTATAAGGGAGCCCCAGGTGCTCAGCCAGGAGGATATAATATTTTCTACGGTCAAACCGGGCCTAATGGATCAGGCAGTCAACAAGGTACGATTACAACCTTTGGAGGTGCCTCTATCAACAACAGGCACGCATTTACTTTATTTCATGGATTAGATTTAGGAGGTGGTATTGCCTTTAAATTAAGCAAAAAGACAAACATCGGTATTGAACAGAAATTTACATTCACCGCTCCAGGATATGATTATCTTGATGCATGGAAAGGCGGTAACAGTAATGACTACTATTCTTATACCAGTGTAAGGTTAAATGTAAACATCGGAAATACTTCCAAAAGAGTTGAACCATTATGGTGGCTTAACCCCAACAATTTTGTTTATAGCGAGCTGAATTCACCCAAGCACATGAAAATGCCAAAAGTGGTATTGCCTGATGCGGATGGTGATGGCGTAACTGACCAGTTTGATATGGAGCCTAATACTCCAAAAGGTGCTCCGGTTGACAGTCATGGTATTTCTAAAGACACAGATGGTGATGGTGTTCCTGATTACAAGGATAAAGAAGTACTGACTCCTAAAAACTGTTTCCCTGTTAACAATGACGGTATCGGAAGTTGTCCTGAGCCTGCATGTTGCAAAGAGATCAAAGACATGATGGCCAATATGCAACCCAAAGCGGCTGAGTGTAACATTGGTAACCTGCCAAGTATCCAGTTCAAAAAGAACGCGAAACTGAGCAAGGATGCTGAAGCTGCACTGGCTTCTGCTGCTGCCAAAATCAACGCTAACCCTGCTTGTAAGGTTAAGGTTATCGGATACGGTACTTCCAGCAAAGCTGCACAGCAATTGAGCTGGGAAAGAGTAAATGCCGTAATACATTACCTGGTTGAAAAACAAGGTGTTTCTGAAAACAGATTACTGTTTGTTTACGGTCAGGATGGCGATGCTAATACCATCGATCTCCAGGGAACAACGGAAGAAGGACCCAATACTGTTCCTGCTCCGCATCCAAACCTGAGAAGCAGAAACTAATATTTCAGCAATTCCTGAAACATATTCAG
>JAGWTX010000297.1 GCA_028875955.1 Bacteroidota bacterium
CAATGGGCTGTTATCTCCATGCACAATTACGAGGAAGACCAGGAAATCTCCATTCGCTTACACAACCACCAGGTATATGACCTCTATGTTGGCTATTATGATGACGAAGACGAATTCTTTGAGATCATTCAACAGTTGACAGAGGAAGAGAAAAAAATTCTGCCGGAAAGTCTGCAAAAACTCATGCAGCATGTACTCGATAAAGAAGAAGGCATGCGCATACCCGCCGGACTGATTTCAAAATAACCACCCAACTTTTAAAATAGTAAAAAGATGTGAAGATCAGTTGATCTTCACATCCAGTATTCGCTGAGGTAACCAGACCAGCATCTGACCGGCTCCCCGGTTATTCCAGACATAGTATGGAACAGCCGTGATCTGTCTTTTTTCTGCCTGTACATTGTCACCGGATGCAGATACCTTGAGCACAGTGGCTTCCGCCTGAACAGAAACCACCTTTTCAGACAATACCGTTTTTTTACCCGCAGTCAATTTGGCGGAGGCAGGCAATACGATATTCACCACTTTACCCGTATTATCCGTTCCCTCTACACAATAGATCAGGGGCCCACGCTGTATTGCAACTCTTTCTATATTCGATTTTACTTCCGGACGGCTAATGACCCTTTTGATATCCATGGGCAAATCAAAACTCACTTTATCGCCTTTCTCCCATATCCGGTTGATCACCAGGTAACCCCTGTCCATGGTATACGCAACTTTTTTCCCATTGACCAAGAGATTCAGATCGGGTGCTATCCCGTTTTTTTCAAAACGATACAGATTCCCGGGCACCGCTGTACCTTCCACCCATCCGGGTATACGGATGCGTAAACCGAAACCTGCTTTCTTGTCCGGATCCAAGTTGAACGATATACGTCCATCCCAGGGATACTCCGACTGCTGGGAAAATCCCACTTCCTGACCCGCTACGGGAATTCTTGTCTGGCTACCCACAAACAGGTTCACCCAGATATTTTTTTCATCATAGCCATAGATATAATTTCCCAGTGATTCAATCAACCTGGCAATATTGGCCGGGCAACAAGCCGTGCCAAACCAATCCCTCCTGGATTGTCTGCCCATGGATGCCAGCACATTCCCATAAAAAAACTTATCTCCTGCCAATGAAATACCATCCAATGCGCCGTTATACAAACTTTTTTCGAGTACATCCACATATTTGCTTTCACCGGTCAGCATGCCCATCCGCTGGTTCCAAAGAACCATACCTACCGAAGCACAGGTTTCACAATAGGCATTCTCATTGGGAAGATCATAGTCAATTGAAAACCCTTCATTCCCTCCCGATGACCCGATACCGCCGGTGATATACATGTTCCTGTACACCACATCTTCCCATACATCCTTCATGGCATGCATATATCCTTCATCACCCGTCAACGCCGCAACATCGGCCGCACCCGTATACATGTACATGGCACGAACCGCATGACCGGTTATCTCTTTTTGTTCCTTCACCGGTTTTACATCCTGTGCATAGGCAGTATCCTTCCAGTCTGTCCAGGTATAACCTACCGCTTTCTTATGCCCCCTTTCACTTAACAACCAGTCTGCCAGTTTCAAATACTTTTCCTGGTTGGTTACCTTATACAATTTCACCAATGCCAGCTCCAGTTCCTGGTGACCGGTCACCCAGTCGCGTTTGCCTGGACCAAAAAGTGAATTGAAATGATTGGCGAAACGGATGGCTACATCGAGTAATTTTCTTTTACCCGTTGCTGCATAATAGGCAACGGCCGCTTCAATCAAATGACCACCGTTATAATCCTCATGCATACTCATGTCCGTCCAGCGTTTGTCCGGAAATTGCAGGCTGTAATACGTATCGATATATCCATCCGGCATCTGCGCGCCTTCGATGAGTTCAATCCACTCATCTGCCTTTTTTTCCAATGCGGGATCCGGATGATTTTTTAAAGAATAGGCGATGGCTTCCAGCGCTTTGTAAACATCGGAGTCGTCATAAAAAATTCCCTGGAATTTCCCCTTCTTTTTCCCCGCCGCAATTTCAAAATTGTGGATCCGCGGTGTTTTCACTTCGGTCTGGTCTATACAAACCGGTATGGTTACCAGGGTAACTTTTTCCATTTTCGGTTTCCAGAAATCGTCTGTGATCTTTACCTGCGAGAAACTCACATTCTGGTATTGCTGCAAGGAACGCTGTGCCGACAATTGCGTAACAAACCCAACCACCATACCTGTCAGGACAAGGTTTCGTTTCATTTTTTTCATCATCGCATACATTTATGTCCAACAAGATAGGTATTTTCATTTTTTCGTCAAGGTCCCTAACCCTACCGGTCCTGGTTGTGTCACTCCCTTCAGCGTCCCGTCCGGTCCCGGCCCAGGAGCCATTCATATAATATTAACAACCCCTCTTAGGGTTATTTATTAACTTGGTTCTCCAAAATTTCTTCACCATAACCCTACAAACGAATAGCTACCATGAAAAAATTAACCATCCTCAAAGCAATGGTATTGGGCATCTTCCTGTCCTGTAATACCTCAAGCAGTTTCTCTCAGGCCAGTCCGGCCGCCACGGCTGTTGGTACCATTAATGGCGCCAATCTTACCATCAAATACAGCAGCCCTTCCGTAAGAGGAAGAAAGATCTGGGGAGGCCTGGTACCCTATGACAAGGTTTGGCGTGCGGGAGCCAATTCTGCCACAACACTTGAAACAGACAAGGATATCACGGTGGAAGGCAAAAAGCTGCCCGCCGGAAAATACAGCCTCTATGCCATACCGGGTGAAAAAGAATGGACCATCATCCTCAATTCACAAACAGGGCAATGGGGTATTACCCGTCAGGGCGAAACCACGGAGGACCCTGCCAAAGATGTGATGCGGGTGGTAGTTACTCCTAAAAAATCTGCAACCATGAATGAAAGGATGCTTTATTCCATAGATAAGCATGGTATCACCCTGAGTTGGGAGAATCTGGATGTGCCGGTTTCAGTAAAATAATTTTCATTGCTGATTGAGCCTGCTGCATCTGAACCTGCAGCAGGCTTTTTTATGATGGGCAATGCATAATCTGTTCCTTTGCAGGAATTCAGTTCACAGCTAAACTAAAATATATGGAAACAATTGGAATCGGTGCCAGGGTGCAACATCCACATTATGGCAGGGGTGTGGTGGTAGAAACCGCCAGTGAATTTTACCTGATCTGGTTCAAATCGCTGAACAGTGCCAAAAACATTTCAAAAGAATATACGGAACTGACCCTATTGGAAAACACGGCCAATCCCGGTACTGGTGAACCCAATGGTATCACATTGGCCGATATCGAACAGGCGCTGGATGCGGTGCTCACCCAACGGCTGCATGAGTTTCAACTGGTGCCCATGGCTACCAGATGGAACGACGGACAGATCATTTTAAAACCAGCGGATCCCAGTCTGCAGGTCAAGGAGCTGCCGATCGAAGTGTTTTTTCATAAGATCGTCATGCTCCGCGACAGGTTGCGGCTCATTGAACAAAAGATCAATGCACACAAAGTATTGACCGATGCCGAAAAAGTGGAACTCCAACAATACATTACGGCTGCCTATGGCACCCTGACCACGTTCAATGTGCTTTTCAAAGAAACCATTCACCAGTTTAAGGGGAACAGCAAGGATTAACCTGTATCAGCCGCAGTTTTGTTCAAACAGTAAACCGTTTACAAAACTGCGGCTGAAAAAAATATCCGAACCGCCTACCAGATTGACACACGCAAACTATCCGGGCGATACATTTTATCTCCGGGTTTTACTCCAAATGCTTCATAGAATTCCGGGATATTGGCCATCGGCCCATTTACCCGCTCCTTAGCCGGTGCATGTACATCCGTTTTTAACTGGCTGGCCAGGGATTCCTTCCGGGTTTCATATAACCAACCAAATGCATACCCCATAAAATAACGCTGCATGGGCGTATAGCCATTTATCTTCTCCCCTTTTTTATACTGTTCTGTTTTTTTGAACGCATCAATACCCAGTAAAAGACCTCCCAGATCCGCGATATTTTCTCCCTGTGTCGCTTCTCCGTTCACATGCAGGGTGTCTACCGGAACAAACTCA
>JAGWTX010000298.1 GCA_028875955.1 Bacteroidota bacterium
GAAGGGCAAAGACGCTACATGGAGAGTTTTAGTGCCTATGCCCGTCAGTTTATGGGTGATATGGAAAGACCGGATGTTGACAAGATTACCGGGCTATCCCCGGTTATCTCCATTGAACAGAAAACAACGAATAAGAATCCAAGATCAACGGTGGGAACCGTAACCGAGGTGTATGATTTTTTGCGTCTCCTTTTTGCCAGGATCGGGGAAGCGTATAGTTATGAGACAGGAAAAAAGATGATCAAGTTCAGCGAGGAAGAAATCGTTGACAATATTTTTTCCCGCTTCAAGACAAAAAAAATCACCTTGCTTGCACCATTGATCCGTGGCCGGAAAGGGCATTACCGGGAATTGTTTGAAGACATCCGTAAAAAAGGGTTTTTAAAAGTAAGGGTGGATGGGGAGGTAATGGATCTTACACCCAAACTGCAGGTTGACAGGTACAAGATTCACGATATTGAAGTAGTGATCGACCGCATGCAGGTGACGGACGATATGAAAGTCAGGTTGAGCCAGAGTGTTCAGCAAACCCTGAAAATGGGTAAGGAACTGATGTTCCTTTTACTGAATGATGCACAAAAAACCGTGCAGTATTCCAAGCAGCTGATGTGTGAAGACACGGGTATCAGTTATGAAGAACCTTCTCCCAATGCTTTCTCGTTTAATTCGCCTTACGGTGCCTGTCCTACCTGTAAAGGGTTGGGCAATGTTTATACGATCAGTATGGAAGCCATCATACCCGACACTTCAAAAAGTATCAAGGAGGGTGGTATTGTTCCTCTCGGAGAGCAAAGGGATGCCTATATGTTCCGCAATGTAGAAGTACTGGCCAAAAAGAATAAGATCAGTCTGGACAAGCCCATCAAAGACCTTTCGGAAGCGTCCCTGAATATCCTTTTGTTTGGGAATAAGGAAGGAAGCTCCCTGGAATTGACCGATCTGGAAGAAGTCGCAGATGCGCAACCCTATGAAGGCGAGTTCGAAGGAATTGTACCTATGTTGAAAAGATGGTTTACCGGTACCGGGAGTACGGAAACCCTGCGGGAATGGGTGGAGAAATTCATGGAATTGAAATCCTGTCCAACCTGCCAGGGTGCCAGGCTAAAAAAAGAGAGCCTCTGGTTTAAGATTGACGGGAAGAATATTGCAGAATTGAGTGAATGGAACCTGGATAAATTATACCAGTGGTTTGTATCTATCGAAAAGCGGCTGAATGCGAAACAGAATCTTATAGCAAAAGATATCCTCAAGGAAATTCGCGAAAGGGTTGAGTTTTTATTGAATGTGGGTCTCACGTATCTTTCTTTGAATCGCCCTTCCAGGAGTCTGAGCGGGGGTGAATCACAAAGAATCCGTTTGGCTACGCAGATCGGATCCCAATTACAGGGCATCACTTATATTCTGGATGAGCCTTCCATTGGATTGCATCAACGGGATAACCAGCAATTGATTGGTGCCTTGCAGCATCTCCGGGATATTGGCAATAGTGTGTTGGTGGTGGAGCACGACAAAGACATCATGCTGGCTGCGGATCATCTGGTGGATATTGGCCCCAAAGCCGGATTGTACGGAGGACATATTGTTGCAGCCGGTACACCGGCAGAAGTCATCAAAACCCACTCTGAAACCGCCCAATACCTGAATGGGGAAAAACGGATTGCTATCCCGGCTGAAAGAAGAATGGGGAATGGAAAGACATTGGAATTAAAAGGAGCCAGTGGGAATAACCTGAAAAAAGTTTCGGTAAGTTTTCCGTTGGGCAAGTTGATCGTGGTAAGCGGGGTAAGCGGTAGTGGCAAATCCACCCTGATCAATGAAACTCTATATCCACTCTTATCGAAACACTGCTACAACAGCAGGGTGAATCCCATGGCATTCAGTGGTATCAAGGGTTTGGAACATATCGATAAGGTGATTGAGATCGATCAATCCCCCATCGGCAGAACACCCAGAAGCAACCCTGCCACCTATTGCGGTTTTTTTACGGAGATCAGGACCTTATTTGCTTCCTTGCCCGAAGCCAAGATCAGAGGATACAATGCAGGAAGATTTTCGTTCAATGTAAAGGGAGGAAGATGTGATGTTTGTGAAGGAGGGGGTATGCGTGTGATAGAAATGAATTTTTTACCGGATGTGTATGTGCATTGTGAAAAATGCAATGGCAAAAGATACAACCGGGAAACCCTGGAAATCCGTTACAAGGGTAAATCCATCAGTGATGTATTGAATATGACAGTTGAGGAAGCCTGTGAATTTTTTCAGCCGATCAACTATCTCTATCGGAAAATAAAAGTATTGCAGGATGTAGGATTGGGTTATATCACCCTGGGACAATCGGCAGTTACACTCAGCGGGGGAGAGGCGCAAAGGGTAAAACTGGCCACCGAACTGAGTAAAAAAGATACGGGTAAGACCTTTTACATTCTGGATGAACCCACCACAGGTTTACATTTCCAGGATATTCAGCATTTACTGGATGTGTTAAACAAACTGGTTGACAGAGGCAATACCGTTCTCGTCATTGAACACAACCTCGACGTCATCAAAGTGGCCGATCATATCATTGACCTGGGTCCGGAAGGTGGCGACGGGGGCGGAAAAATACTGTTTGAAGGAACACCCGAATCCATGATTCAGACGAGCAAGAGTCATACGGCAAAATACCTGAAACTGGAAATGCAGCATGTAAATAATAAGGGATAAGCCTTGAAACAAATTCCTATCCCTATTTTTCGGTGAGCACCATTTCAATGTGTTCGATACCATCTTCCAAATAGACATCACTGCACTGTTCAAATCCAAATGATTCGTAAAATTTTTTCAGATACAATTGTGCACCGATATGGATGGAGACCGGACCGAAAAGCTGGTGACAGGCTTTGATGGATTCCCTGATCAAAAGTCTGCCGGCACCGGTTCTGCGATAAGCGGGGGAACTGACCACCCTGCCAATTGACATTTCAGCATAGGCAAGACCGGGTGGAAGCAAACGGGTATAGGCGATCAGTTTATCCTGCTTCCAGATAAACAAATGATAGCAAAAGGGATCCTTATTGTCTGCATCCTGGTAAACGCAGTTCTGTTCGACCACAAAAACTTCATTTCGCAACTGCATGGCCGCATACAATTCTTTCGGACTAAGCTTGTCAAAAAAAGTATGATAGATCTGGTAGGCAGTATCCATTTATTTTGCTTTTTTACAGTAAAGGCTGTTTGTGAAATTAACTACCGTTGTAAATTTTTACTCAATAGGGTTTACCTGAAAAAGTCCTGGATTCGCATAAAAAACTGCCAATCCAGGAAGGAAGGATCGTATTCAAATTTATCTTCTGGCAATACCTGGTACGACAGGCAGGCTTTCATTACCGGCTTCATTCACCGACTGAACCGCAAAAAAGTAATTATCTTTTGAATAGGGCAGGGTGAATTCTGTTTCGTTTGTAAAAATCTTTTTCTGCCAGACAGGACTGGTTGTTTCGCGCATCAATATATAATACCCTTTTTCATGTCCTGTTTTTGGAGCTTTCCAGGTGAGTACGGACAGATTGGTTAACCTTCCTGCTTCAATTTTTACGTCTTCCGGCATATCCGGCGCTTTTGCTAAATTGGACAGGTTTGAAAGGTTCATGGCTGTATTTTTCCGCAGAAATTCGAAGTCGATATGTTCCGGAAGATCACCATAGGCAATTCCTTTTTCTGTGCGGACATTCTGGTGCTGGCGGGTATAGTTTTCATTCATTTCTGTAAAACGAACGGCTGCAAAGCCATTGTCTACATAGGGTGTATGATCACCACCTCTCAGGAAACGGTCGTTGCGATAAATCATCACCACCTGCAGATTGTCTACATATCGCTCTCCCACTTCTTTCACATAACGAGCAAGCTGTCTTGCTTTGCCATCGTTTTCTAATCCCAGCATCCGGATCATCTTGGCTGTTTTTTCCGTTTCATAGGAAGGAAGCCCCTCACTGAATACCCGGATCCTGGTATTATCAATGATATTGGTTTCATTGCTGTTATTGCTTCCCATGATATCATTGTTCAGAACCGCTTCAATATTCCA
>JAGWTX010000299.1 GCA_028875955.1 Bacteroidota bacterium
GATTTTTCCAAGACCGCCTTCCAGGGTCTGGGATTTGCCCTGGTCTATGCCCTGTTTCAAAAAGTGTTTCACCTGATTGCCGAGACACCGGCATTCATGACAAAACAAACCAACCGGTTTTTCCCTTCAGCCAAGATCAGTGCGGAAATTACGCCGGAATATATGGGTGTTGGTTATATCATCGGACCCAAAATTTCCGGTGTACTGGTGGCGGGTAGTGTGCTGAGCTGGTTTGTTTTTACACCTTTGCTGGCTACACTCGTTCATCCGGATACCATCGCACAGCAACTGGTAAAACTGGGTTACCTGGGAGCCATGGACAAAGATGGCGGCCCGGGCGGATGGATCGCGGCCACGCATAGTTTTTCTGATTATTCCGTAGCCATCTATCGGGCATATGTACGTCAGATTGGTGCAGGTGCCGTAGCAGCCGGAGGTTTTATCACCCTGTTCAAAACCATCCCCACCATTATTTCCTCTTTCAAAGGAAGTATCGGTTCGCTGAAAAAAGAAAATGCACTTGGCGGTACCACTACGGTAAGCAGAACTGAAAAAGATCTCTCCATAAAAGTGGTTGGCTTTGGCAGCCTGGTACTGGTTCTGTTAATGACGGTTTTGCCACAAGTGCCGGGTGATACCATTCTGAGCAAATTATTGTTGGGCATACTGGTTATCCTGTTTGGTGCCTTCTTTGTAACCGTTTCTTCCCGTATCGTAGGTCTGATCGGTAATTCCAATAATCCCATCAGCGGAATGACCATCGCAACTTTAATGGGAACCTGTCTGATTTTTATTGCTGTTGGTTGGACCGGAAAAGTTTTTGAACCCATGGCATTGGTGGTGGGTGGTATGATCTGTATTGCTGCTGCCAATGCAGGCGCCACATCGCAGGATCTGAAAACGGGTTATATCGTTGGCGCCACACCCCGGTACCAGCAGATCGCATTGTTTATCGGTGTCATTGTTTCTTCCTTTGCCATCGGCGGAACGATCAAGATCCTGGATACACCTACGCAGGAAATGCTGGCACAGGGCATCCATCATGCTATTGGTACGGATCTCTATCCGGCGCCACAGGGTACCCTGATGGCTACCCTCATCAAAGGGATCCTGTCCTTTAACCTCGATTGGCAGTTTGTTCTCGTAGGCGTGGCCATTGCAGTTGTGGTGGAGTTATGCGGCGTTAAAGCCCTGAGTTTTGCCATCGGGATCTATCTTCCCCTGAGTACCACACTGCCCATTTTTGTAGGAGGTGCCATCAGGGGACTCATTGACATGAAAAAGAAAAAATCCGGAATAGTTGATGAAGAGGAAGACCTGGGCAAAGGAAACCTGTTTGCAACCGGATTGGTGGCAGGCGGCGCCATCGGTGGTGTGATCGTGGCGATCTTGTTTTCGATTGACAGCGTAGCCAATCTTGTAAAACACTGGAGTCTCGAAGCCGGTTTATCTGAATTCCTGGGTGAAACCGGGTTCTTCCTGCTGGGAGTTGGATTCTTTGCTTTCATGGGATGGATGTTGTACCGGGTTGGCAAAAAGCCCAGCAACAACCTATGATGAAACCTAACGTATTCAAAAAGGATAGACATTGTCTGTCCTTTTTTTTGCCTCTCCTTTTATCTTTTTTTAAGGCTTGTTAAACCAATCCATCTTCTGCACATCCAATGCGAAAGCTTTGGTATGCATGTAAATAGAATGTTCCGGTCTTTTTCTGTGGGGGCGATACTAACGGTGGGTTCTGCATTTGTGCAAGGGAACCATCCAACATCCCGTGAGATGAAGATCCGGATGCCTTATCAACAGATGGGTCTGACTAAAGAACAGGCCGCAGCTCACCTGTTGAGCAGGTTTACGTTTGGTGCCAAACCCGGTCAGGTAAATGAAGTGGTCAAGATGGGTCTGGAGAACTGGCTGGAACAACAACTCAATACCATCCAGCCTGATGAGGATGTGAACTTACGCTTGCCTGCAGATAAATATGAGGCACTGAAAATGTCTGACCAGGAGATTGTCAATACCTATCTCAATCCCGGACAGATCATACGTCTCGCCGCCAAAAAAAACCTGTTTGATAAAGATTCGATCCGCAATCTTGCCAAGCCGGAATATCGGGCCGAGCTGAAAAAACTGATGGAGGAGAATGGTTATAAACCGCCAATGGAATTACAACGCCAGCTCATCAACCAGAAGATTATCCGGGCCGCTTATGGCAATAACCAGCTAAGGGAAGTACTCACAGATTTCTGGTTCAATCATTTTAACGTTTCCCTTACCAAGGGGCAATCCCAACAGTTTGTCCTTTCGTATGAACGGGATGCCATTCGTCCGAATGTGCTGGGACGATTCCAGGATCTTCTCGAAGCTACCGCCAAACATCCGGCGATGCTGGAGTACCTGGATAATGCTTCCAGCGTAAGTATGGATAATGATCTGGCCAGGAGACAGGAAAAATCCGTTTTTGCCAGAGAAGCCCGGCAAAGGCTGGAAAGAAAGGCGGAAGAAACGGGTAAAAACGGGGAAGCCATACTCCAGCAAACCCTGAAAGCAAAAAAAGCACAGGGTCTCAATGAAAACTATGCACGCGAAATCATGGAATTGCATACGCTGGGCGTGGATGGCGGGTATACGCAAAAAGATGTTACCGAACTGGCCAGGGCTTTAACCGGCTGGGGTATCAAACCCATGGTGAAAGACGCTCCCGGTATGAAAATATTTGAAGCAGCCAATCCGGAAATGTTACGAAGAAGGGGATTTGTTGTTGAGGGTGATTTTCTCTTCCGTGCGGACAAACACGATGAATCACCCAAAACCATATTGGGTAGAAAATTTCCGGCCAATGGCGGTTATGCCGAAGGGGAAGAAGTGTTGGCCATGCTTGCCAATCATCCGTCTACTGCACATTTTATCGCCACAAAACTGGCAACACGTTTTGTATGTGATACCCCTTCCGCTGAGCTGGTCAGCAAACTGGCAGATGCATTCCTGCAATCCAAGGGGGATATCAAAACGGTTTTGATCACCCTGGTAAACAGTCCTGAATTCTGGAGCAATACGGCTCTTCGCGAAAAAATAAAATCTCCCTTTGAATATGCCATCAGTGCGATCCGTGCAACCAATGCAGATGTGCAGCAACCCTTTCAGATCTATAGCTGGTGTACGAAAATGGGTCAGCGTTTTTATTATTACCAGGCGCCTACCGGTTTTCCCGATCGTGCGGGATACTGGATCAATACCGGGTCGTTGCTGAACCGGATGAATTTCGGTCTGGCTTTTGCCACCCAGAAAATACCCGGTGTGAAAATTGACCTGGCTGCACTCAATGATCACCATGAACCCGAGAGTGCGGAAGCGGCGCTACGGATATACAGTCAGATCTTATTGCCCGAAAGAAACCAGGATGAAAATATCCGCCGGCTTACAGCTATGGTGCGGGATGTGAATCTTGGACAAAAACTCTCAGACGCAGCAGATAAAAACGCCGTGGCCAATTCGGATCAAAACAACCTTTCATCAGATGAGATGATGGATGAATCCATGGTTCCGGTGAATGGGAAAAACAAAAAAGCCAATGAACGGGCTTTGGAGAAATCGGCACTTGCCAAAAAGAACAGACCCTTTGCCAACCTGTATGTGGCAGGTAATGTAAACACGGTTTCACAGGTTACGGGAATCATATTGGGATCACCGGAGTTTCAGCGGAAATAAAACGCATCATACAACCATTACAATCGGTAAAAAATAATTTATGGTAAATCGCAGAGCATTTATGAAATCGGGGGCACTCGCTCTTTTTGCAGCGGGGATCGGAGGCGTTCCCTCTTTTATTGCCAGGGCTGCTGACAGCCGTAAGCTGCTATCCCCCTATCAGAAGAAAAAAGTACTGGTCTGCATTTTCCAGCGGGGTGCCATGGATGGTCTCATGACGGTTTCTCCCTATACAGATCCGAATTTGAAATTGATGCGTCCTACCTTATATATGAGTCCGGCCTCTACCGAAGGACAATTGATTGATCTGGATGGCAGATTTGGTTTGCATCCGGCCATGTCTTCCCTGT
>JAGWTX010000300.1 GCA_028875955.1 Bacteroidota bacterium
TTTTTACAAGATCCTGATTGATCATTATGAACTCAAAAACTGGAAAGTGATCAGTACTGAATTTGACTTCATAGAGCCCGACAAGAAGAAACAATACAGAAAAGAAATCATCCACATCAGTCCCGAAGACATTGCAACGGTTGAACACCAGATTGTAGCGGTCTGGAGCAAAATACAGCAGCACGATTTCTATACAGGCTGTGGCAAACCCGATTGCCATTGGTGCAATTTTGTCAAGAACAATGAAATGGCCGTAGCCCTGCATGATCTGTCTGAGGAAGAAACGACAGAATAAAATGCGGTCCGGGAGGGTGGATTTCAAGGATTATTTGCGTTCCATTCACATAGACACTGCTGTTTGCGGGCTGCGGAGTTCTATATTTGTGTGAACGAAGGCAGCTATCTGCTCAAACCCATGGTTTCATGAAACAAAATTTCCTAATCCACTTTTTATCCGTCTGTCTGGCATTCGGCTTCCTTGTCAACCTGGCTTCCTGTGCCAATATGATCCCACCGGGTGGTGGTCCCAGAGACACATTACCACCGGTTTTGGTTTCCGCCATCCCAAAAGACTCTGCGGTCAATGTAAAACTGAGAAATATCACCCTAACCTTTGATGAATACATCAATCTACAGAATCCACAACAGAGCATCATTATATCCCCGCTGCCCGCTCAGTCAAAAATGCCGAATATCGATTTTAAACTGCGCAATCTTACGATCAAGTTAAAAGACAGCCTGGAACCCAATACCACTTATTCCATCGATTTCGGGGATGCGGTCAGGGATGTAAACGAAGGGAATATTGCCCGAAACCTTCATTATGTTTTTTCCACCGGCAATTCCATTGATTACAATACTTACAGCGGAAAGGTAATCCTTGCCGAAACGGGAAAAATCGACAGCAACCTGGTCGTCATCCTGCATAAAAACCTCTCAGACACTGCGCCCCTGAAACTCAGACCCAGATATTTCACACGGGTGAATGGCCAGGGTGAATTCCGGTTCCAGAACCTTCCGCCCGGATCTTATGCAGTGTATGCGGTTGCCAATAAATTTACGTTTACCTATGGCGACAGTTCCCAGATGTTTGCCTTCAAGGATACACCGGTTCTCGTATCAGCCAATACAGCTGCCGACACTTTATATGCATTTGAAGCATATAAACGACCAGCCGCCAAGACAAGTGCCGGTCCGGTAAAAGCAGCTGCAGGTAAACGGGATGATAAAAGAATTCGTTTTTCCGCAGACCTCCAGGGTGGTGAACAGGATCTGCTCAATGACCTTCATCTCACCTTCAATAAGAAACTAACCCGGTTCGATAGTGCCAGATTTGTTATAACCGATACTGGTTTCCGGCCCCTTAGTGGATTTCATGTTTCACTAGACAGCACCCAAACGGTAGTGAGTATCCGGCATAACTGGAAACAGGAGCAGCATTTTATCCTCATCATTGATAAGGAAGCCGTAGCCGACAGCCTGGGCACAGAACTAGCCAAGGCAGATACCGTGCGTTTTACCACCAAACCGGAAACCGATTACGGAAGTATCCGTATCCGGTTTTTAAACATTGACACATCCAGAAATCCGATCGTGCGAATCATGGAAGGTGAAAAATTGGTGGATTCGGAAGTATTGACCCAAAAGGAATTTAACAGAAAACTCTTCCGTCCAGGCGCTTATCAGGTAAGCATCCTGTATGACAGCAACAAAAACGGCAAATGGGATACCGGACATTTCTGGGGTACCAAAAGGCAACCTGAAATTGTAGTGCTGATTCCCAAACAAATTGCCATCCGGGCTAACTGGGATAATGAAGTAGACATAAATTTGTAATTACAAATACTTAATTGGTCACGATACATGCAATTACCTTCCTCTCTCTTAGAAAATGCAGTGGCACAGTTTGCCAAATTGCCGGGTATCGGTAAAAAAACGGCGTTGCGGCTGGTACTGCATTTGTTGAAACAGGATGTGTCAGAGGTCCAGCATTTTGGAGAGACCATTGTACGGATGCGTCGGGATATAAAATTCTGCCAGCGATGCCATAACATCAGTGATGGGGATATCTGTTCTATCTGCGCCAATTCTGTACGCAACCAGCGAATGATCTGTGTGGTTGAAAATATCAGAGACGTGATTGCGATAGAAAGCACCCAGCAGCTCAGCGGAACCTACCATGTCCTGGGGGGAATTATTTCCCCGCTCGATGGAGTAGGTCCGGATCAGCTGAATATCGAGTCACTGGTAAACAGGATTACCAAAGAAGAAACCGAAGAGATTGTTTTTGCACTCAGTCCGAACATACAGGGAGATACCACCATTTATTATATCCAGAAAAAGATCGCTCACCTACCCTGCCGAATCACCACCATCGCCCGGGGTATCGCATTTGGGGGCGAATTGGAATATGCCGATGAAATGACACTGGCCCGGAGTATCGCCAACCGGCTTCCGGTACAGCAATATGTAAAATAGCCGGTCATCCATTTCTTTTTCCAGCTTGATTTTTTCATATCCCTTCCCCAAAGACCCGCTGAACCCGGTTTTGCCGGAACCAGGCTGAATTGCCTATATTTTGTTATAAGCCGGGTACACAGTATCTTTGCAAAACTTACAGGCGGATTTGTTTATTGTTCGGCCTGAATTCCTGGCAACAGGACCAATCGAACTAATAAACGTTTTGCAGAGACCCCTCTCACACTCCCAAAGCGTTTACAGTTCCTAATACATGATTGCTTATTCCTGTGGTGTTTTGCCGCAGCATAAGCTGTAAAACTTTGTTATGGATATAAGAAAAGAACTGGAAAAAAGAATTTTAGTGATCGATGGTGCCATGGGTACCATGATCCAGCGCCACAAGCTTACGGAAGCCGATTACCGGGGAGAACGTTTCAGTAACTGGCACCTGGATGTGAAAGGCAATAACGACCTGCTCTGTATCACACAACCCGGTATTATCAGGGGAATCCATAAACAATATCTGTCAGCCGGTGCCGATATCATTGAAACCAATACATTCAGCAGTACGGTGATCGCCATGGCAGATTACGACATGCAGGGACTGGCTTATGAATTGAATGTGGCTGCCGCCAAGTGTGCGAGAGAAGCGATCCGGGAATTCGAGGCAGAAAACCCCGGTACATCCCCCAAATTCGTGGCAGGTGCCATCGGACCCCTGAACAAGACCCTGAGTCTTTCACCCGATGTAAACAACCCCGGGTACCGTGCGGTTAGTTTTGATGAAGTGGTTCTGGCCTATTATGAGCAGATCAAGGGATTGGTGGACGGTGGAGTGGATCTCTTACTGATCGAAACCATTTTCGATACCCTCAATGCCAAAGCCGCCATTTTTGCGGTGAAAAAATATTTCCGGGATGAGAATAAAGAAGCACTGCCGATCATGATCAGCGGAACCATTACGGATGCTTCCGGCAGAACACTGAGCGGACAAACACTGGAAGCTTTCTATACATCTGTTATGCATGCCGAACCCTTAAGTGTCGGTTTAAACTGTGCCCTGGGTGCGGCAGAAATGAGGAGCCACATCGAAGAATTGTCACAAATCGCTTCCTGTTTTACCTCCGCGTATCCCAATGCAGGATTACCCAATGCCATGGGCGAATACGATGAGCAACCCCATGAAACCGCACATTTTATCGAAGAATGGGCCGAACAGGGTTTTGTAAATATCGTAGGCGGTTGTTGCGGAACCACACCGGATCATATCAAACATATAGCGGATAATGTGAGAAAAATCTCACCCAGAAAATTACCGATCCTTGAATCAACCTTAGCCTGAGAAAATTATGAGCACTTCTGTAATACGCCCTTATTTACGTTTATCCGGTCTGGAACCCCTGGTTGTCAGGCCAGAGACCAATTTTGTGAATGTTGGTGAAAGAACCAATGTAACCGGTTCGAAAAAGTTTGCACGCCTGGTCAGGGATGGACAATTCGAAGAAGCCCTCTCTGTTGCCAGACAACAGGTTGAAAACGGTGCACAGATCCTGGATGTGAACATGGATGATGCCATGCTCGACGGCGTATCG
>JAGWTX010000004.1 GCA_028875955.1 Bacteroidota bacterium
CCATAAAACCATAATTTTAGTAGCAGCTGTATAGGCAACAATGGAAGTAATTGCGATAAGTATAGCCCGGCCATGCTTTATAAAGAAGTCTGTAAGCCCTGAAATGATTTCAACCATCAGCCGGGCTTTGCTGATTACTGCAGTATAAGCTGGGGTCAGTTTTTTACCCAATTCAACTGCAAGCTCTGCAAACTTCTTTTTTGCTTTCTCAAGCTCCGCCTGGGCGGTATTGTTCTTGACATTAAATTCATTTGTTAAAGAAATTCCTGATGCGAATTCTTTATTTGAAAGAGCTTGTTTCTCGCGAAGTTTCGTAATGTTGTCGGCAAGAACTCCAAGAACTGCCGTTGCTCTTGTTCCATCCAGCCCCAATTCCTGGAAGCTTGCAGCCATGTCCCCAAAACCCTGGCCAGATGATTTTGCCCCTTCAAGAACTTTTATGAAAGCTTCATTTGCATCCTGGCTGAGTATTTTATTGAAATCGTCAACAGACATGCCCGCCAGTTTCGCATAGGTGGGAACATCGGTGAACATTTTAGAAATTACCTGGCTGAATACCGTTCCGGAAACCTCTGCCGTCTGCCCCAACTCGTCAAGTGTAGCGCCCAAACCAAGGATATTTTGGATCGATATTCCTGCCCCTGGGGCAATACCGGCAACCCGTTTGGAAAATTCGACCATGTACCCCTCATTGGCCGTACCTGCAGCACCCAATGAATTAATGGCTGATCCCACTTTAAGAAGTGACTGTTCGATCCCAAACTGATCTTTTAATTTGAAAATATCGACGAGCTTCCCAAGCTGGTTGATGGAATCTTCAACATCGCCTCCAAGATCTTCGGTAAGAGCGACCCTAATCTGGTCGGCAGCACGCACAAAACCAAGGATATCGTTTTCTGCAGTAATGCCAAGTTTCCCGGCAACACGGGCAAGGTTCAGAAGATCTTCCTGCGATGACCGGGTATCGATTTTTTTAAGCTCATCATTTAATTTGACAACCTGATCTTTGGTGAGCCCGGTTGTTTTCATGACATCAGCCAACTTATCCTCGAACATGGAGTAGGCATTGACGGCGCTTTTCACACTGAGCACAACGCCGGCGAGTGAGCCGACAAATCCAAGAAAAAGAGATTGGTATTTATTGAATGAGTCAGCCATTTTACTGAGCGACATCCAGCTTTTCTGTGTATCGTTCAAGCTGCGCTGGTGCTCCTGCATGATACCTTTGAGCTGTTTGATCTTGGCAGCATGGGCATAATACTCCTTAGAACCAAGGGTCATGCGGGCTTGCTCATTGATGAGCTTTGCCATGGCTCCTTTTATGGAGGCAATATCATTTTTAACCTCCTTGCCGTTGATGTACAGGTTTATCCTGCGGGTATAAGTTGTAGCCAATTCCTTCAAGTTATTGCTCAAATTTGGAACTTAAAGGCTGGCTTTGAAAGGACAGGTAAAATTGAGAGGGATAACAATAAAAAAGCGCCTTTCGGCGCTTCTGTTTAAATTGATTTTAGTAGCCAGTAAAAGCCATCCCCGGTATAGTGAATATGAAACCCGGAATCCTTCATCAGGTGAAACAGACGATCTGGCCATACAGGAGTAAAGGTTTCAAATTCTTCAATCAGATCGACATGTGATTTCATTTCATCACAGTCTTCCGGAGAAACCGCGGGAATATATTTGCGCTTGATTTCATTAAGCAGGATTACCATCATATCTTCAGGTAATTCATGATCGGTGTTTTCACCATCCTTTTTTGATTTCTTCTTATCCATGATACTCCTCCTTTTAATCAAGTTCAAGGTTGAAAATATCATAAGAATACCCTGACGTAGGATCATGGAAGAGAAAGAGGGATTTCCGGTAAAAGATGTGCATTACTGCATCCCCCATCCGGTGAAGGTTCAAAACCTTGATCGCTTTGGAGTGGTTGTCGCGGTCAAAATCAAAGATTGAAATTTTTCTTCTGAAAAGCAGCCTGCAGAACTGGCGGGAATTGACACTGTGAATAAGGACTTTTAAAAGTGAAGCACACTTTCCCACAACTGTTTGGATTGACGCATTATTGGATCTCATGATTCGGGGTTTAACTCGGTTAAATCAGGAGCCATAAACGACCTGATAAGATGTTTTAAGTCTCTGAGCTTAATAAGTGTGCTCATAGCTAATTGATCTTTCCCCTCGGTATCCTGAGTATCGAAAAGCTCCATGATAAAATCACTTACCAGGTCAATATTTTCTTCAAACATTTTCACCCCAAAATTGTTGTAAACAAAATCATGTGGCGGATTAGCTCTCTCACACTGTAGCCATAACAGATTATCAATGGATTTCTTTGAGAGAAAAACATTCTCAATCTTAATGAACGAATCATTTTTCATGGCTTATTTCTCCTCAAAATTGATTTTCAACTGAGCCTTTTCGGCAATGAAATCGGCGATGGTAAGTTTCCGGCGCCTGTTAAGTTCGTCTTTTGCTTCGTTAAGGATCGTTTTTGATTCAGCGAACAGCCGCTGGCGCTGTTCAACGATCAGGAGTTGCTCTTCGATAAGCATGTTCTGCCATTCAAAGAATTCTGAATGTTGAGTGAAATGATTGTAAAGGGCATCATAGCACTCGACCTGGTAACGAAGAACCGCTTCCCTGGCCTCCTCCTTTACATTCCTGGAGTCGATTCTGAAGAGCCATCCAAAGACATACTTAAAGGGAATGGTAGCCATTTCACGAGACTTTCCATCTGCTCCAACTGTGGTGTTTAGCCCCATAGTTGAACAGAGAATTGGATCATCTTTCAGCTTCTGAAGTTGGCTGGAAAAATCAATGCCAAGTGCTTCACAAATTGGTTTAATTGGAATGATTTTAATTCCATTTTCAATAACAACGATATCAACGTTGTTAATTTTTGCCACCGTCGTTGTGGTCACTTCGTTTTTGTTGTTCATTTTTTGTTCTTTTTTTTTAGACGCAGGAAAGCGGCGCATCTTACCCGTCGAACAAGTCCTGAACACAGGGCCGACCCAGCCATTACAACCAGATCACGGGAGATACGCCGCCATTATTTTTTAATATCCACTTAAAAAAAAACACAACCTGACGGCTGTGGACATCGCTGCCCCGTGTTCTAAAACTTGTTCGATTCAAACATACAAAAATTTAGAACACCATTACACGTTTGGTATAATTTGTAATCAGTTTAAATAATTATCCGAATAAACCACATGTTGCTGCATAAATTGCATTAGTATATTTTCCTGTTTTAAATACCATGTTAAATTCCTTTCCATTTCGGGTAATTGTAATATATAAATTTGAATTATTTTTTCGGCCGGATCCAAGTACACCACCTGCCAATAAGCCTATTCCGCCTGTCAGAATTCCCCCTATTACTGCACCTGTGGCAACTTTCCCAATCGATCTATTTTTCTTCTCTTCAAAATCAATAGAAATAATTTCATCTGATTTTATATAAAGGTGACGATTAGCACTTAAAAACCCTTTTTCTTTAATAAATATTTCACGGTATGTTTTTCTTACTGTTAATTCAATCTTACATGTAAATGGCCATTCAGGATGACCACCCAAGTATTCAACATCATAAGTAATAAAGTTTTCCATATCGTATTAGTTTTAAGTTCAAACCAAAGATAAAAAAAGCCGGCGAAATTAATCACCGGCCTGGCATGTTAACATGATGGCATTAACCGCGCACAGTTAATTTTATACAATGTGGAGCCTGGCCGCATTAACGGCAAGGTCCGCATTGAGTTCGGCCAGCTTATCGGCCAGTTCAGGAACATATTTTTCGAGCTCCGGATTAAACCATTCAACGGCAACACGAACTTTCCCCGATGGATTTTTTACCGGTTGCGGTCCGGTTATCGGATACTTCCGTCCAACGCCTTTATGGACAAAAACACCGTGTCTTTCAAATTTGAAACCTACCCGGTCGATCACCCCGTATTGTTCCCCGGTCGATGATTCAATGCTGTTGGCCAGCTTCCCCTCAATACGTTTTCCCCTGGTGACAAAAGGTTCGTCTTTACCATCGGAGAACCACCGGGCTGAGCTTTTCAGCGCTGTGCGAACCTTCGGTACCCATGCACGAATTGCGTCGTTTACGACTTTCATGTCGGCGACACTTACAAAGGGCCCGTAGGCGTTGGTTATTTTACGTGCCATGGCTTATTCTGTGGTGATCCATTTATCTGGATCATATTCGGTGTCCTGGGGACTGCTTATGGTGAAAGTATACCGGATCCCGGCATGGTTCCCGATCTCGTTCATGATCAGGCTTCCCTGGACCTGCTCGAGGTTGAAGTCTTTTACTACCGGCACCAGGCGGCTCTGCTTATCCCTGCGGATCCGCCCCAGTATGTCATCACCTATGATTTCAAGTTCGTCCCATATTTCATGCACACGGGAATAGTCGGTATGATCAATCACCCTTCCAAGGAGGATGAACGCGCCGGTACGGTTTTTTATGACATTGTCGCTGCGGTTGTCGGTGAAGTTGAACCCGTATCCTTCCAATATCAGCATAGGGAAGTTCACATCGCTACGGTTGATACCTCCCAGGACTTCATCCACCTCGAAGCGGAAGAAATGTTTTTCCATGGGGGTATGCCCAATGGAAACATGTTCGGTGGCCAGCGTTTCAAAATAGGAAATCAGATCAGTGAAATTCATGGCGTTTTCGATTAATGTTTTTTCATGTTTTGTTTTATCCGGTCCGACAAAAAGCGCAGAACGTTGTGCAGCGGAAGCGTGGCGTACCGGTCCGAGTTGATGATATCATCTCCAACGATCTGTTCGAAGATCTTGATCCATCCGTTGTTGTTGCTCCTGGTTGTTTTACCTGGCTTTTCTTCCTGTTTCGATGGCTGAAATACCAGCGGGTACACGTCGGAAAGCCATTGCTTGACCAGGAAATAATTCAGGACAATGGCCTCCTTTGCATGGAGCGGAACCCGGGATATTACAGGAGTATTGATCTCCAGCAGTTCATCCGAGAATTCCATTCCGCGGGGAAGGTACATCGATGCGATGAAGCGGTTCAGTTCCTCCTCTGTTTTGTTTTCCTGGTAGTCAGAGAAGCAGCTGTCGGCAAAGATGAACTGCCCGAACTGGAACTTTTTAAGTTTATCCATAGGGGCATAAAAGCGGGCATCCCCAACATTGATTTCCGGGATGATGAATTTATTATGGGGTTTTATTTCCTGCACCCATTCGAACCCCTGCCCCAATTCCCATAACTGGTATTGTGCAAGCTTTTTCAGGATTGACCGGCTAATTCCGGTTACCTGGTGAAGGAATTCAAAATCATCGAGCGACTGATCCTGCACATGCGATATGGCAATAAGCTGGGCAGGGGTCAAATCTGACCAGCATTCCGGGAAAATACCAATCCGGGTACGGGTTACCGGAATGAAAGCAATAGGGCGGTATTTGATTTCAATGGTTTTCACGCCCAGAATGTCTTTTTCCCTGAATTGTCGCGATTAAAAATTGATCCGCTGTCAGTGGAATAATCTTCCCAGTCTTCCACATTGTCGGCCATGTACGTTTTCAACATTTCGAGGTATGCTTTTCCCATGTTTCGGGCCCTTGCCACCAGCATGGCGATGCGTTCCGCCGCTGCCGGGGTGATCTGCCTGCTGTCCTGAGTGCTGGGCATGGTACTTTGAAAGTAGAGCCCCTTTTCGGTAAGGTCGGCGCCTGATTCCTCCATCAGCAATGCTGCGCTCAGAAATGCCAAAGGCGTGCGGATGTATGGGAGCACGGCCACAACCTTGGCCGGGATAACCTCCGTGACCATTCCTGTTTTAATCAGGTCATAGACATCTGTACCAAGCAGAGGCTTGATTTCTGTGTCCTCGATGAATCGGATATGCGGCTGCAGGCGAAGGAAAGTAAGCCTGCTGTTGTTAATGAAATAGATGTTTGAAAATGCAACTGCCGTCTGGATGAATGCCGATCGAAATACTGTATAGGTATTGCTGAGTGCGAACTCATCGAAGTGCGCAATGTTTTCCTCCATGAAAAGCAGGATCTCATCGAGCATGTTGAAGCCTCCATTCTTGAAATAATCCCTGAGGTTATCTTCCTGGTAACGGTACAGTGATTTTGATGTCTGGCTTTCCGTTCGGGTAAACCCCATGTCCGATACGGTCACGTTCAGGAATTCAAAACCCAGATAATATCCCAGGTGAACAATGGAATGCTGAACCTTTCCAAGCAGGGTGGCCGTGGCAATTTGAGCATCATTGGGATTTTCGTAAGGGTGCCCCTCGTAGAATTCACAGAGTTCCTCATACATATTGGTTCCCAGAAGGGGTTTTATGTATGCCAGTTCTGCATTGAGAAGGTGGGGTTTGAGCCGGTTAAAGTCATTGGCTGCGCCAACGCTTAGTACCGCTTTGATTTCTTCGGTTGATCCTATCAGCATATCGGTAGTTTTTTAGGAAAGTACTTTCGTTGTTCCTGCTCCTGTGTCCAGTGTGGTGAGCAGTGTGTTGCGGAATCGAAGTTCAACAT
Source organism: Bacteroidota bacterium (assembly GCA_028875955.1). GTDB lineage: Bacteria > Bacteroidota > Bacteroidia > Chitinophagales > Chitinophagaceae > Sediminibacterium. Next base: position 6,535 of record JAGWTX010000004.1, read on the forward strand.
CATCATCAATGCCATTGAAGCGCAGATACGCTTCCAGCGGATCAAGTATGTTTTGCCGGTCGATCCAGGCGTTTGCGATATTCACCAGGAAAGCTTCCCTGATGTTGCTTCCTCCCTGGTTCCCGGCATATGTGCCGCCGGGCATTCCTGCCCCCATCACGTTGGGGTTTATCATCAGGGAGAACAGGATTTCACTGTTGGCCGCGGCAGAAGTGATCAGGTTCTGGTCGTTCTGAAGCTTGTTCTGGATGGGTTCAATGATCCACTGCTCTTCTGCTTTCCCATTTGCCGGGTTGATTTCGTAAAAGGTAAAGATCGGCTTTTCCGCATTTTCCGGACCGCAAAGATTATCCTCGATGGAGTCCATGTAGGTTTCAATCGCCGTTTTCCGCTCTGCCACTGTTTTGAATTCCGCTGACGGGAATTTCTTATCCCAGAAAGCATAGGGAATTTTTACATGGAACTTCCATGATATCTGATTTGCAAATGCTTTTTTCAAAAAGAGGGGAACTGAATGGGCCACGTCGATCCAGCCGGCTTCATAGGCGCTGTACCAGATCGGGGTTGAATAGTATTCGTTGTTTGACCAGGAATCCCTGACAACGTAAATAAAGGATTTCCCCTTGATTTTTTTGTCCTTTTTGAGTTGTTGCAGATGAAATGCGGGATCGTATTCATCCAGGCAGGGGATCACCATGCTGTCAGCAGTATCCGAAGGAGTATCTGGCCATTTACCCGATACGATGCAATTGTCAATGATCCCGGTGCTATTGGCCACCGACAGCCGGCAATAGCGGGCATTTATGGTATTGATGCCAACCATTTTGGATCCGTCCGCGCTGGGGATCAGTTGCACGAAAGCCGGTCCGAACTTCAGGTAATCCCTTAGGGCTTTCTCCAGGTACCGGCGTACCATCCTTCCGTTGATAAAAAGACGGAGTTTCGGATCATTGACGACCTCAAAGGTTTCATTTCCGCGGGTGTCAAATCCGGTGATCCTGACTGGGTAAATACCCTGACCAATCGTAAGGTTCCTCAGATACCGTAAGCCGGTATTGAGTACACTGATTTTTCCCATGGTCGTTATGGCGGTATCCGGGAAATTATTCCCGGTACCCCAGTCGGCTATTTCAATATCGCCAACCATTGTCTTATCCGGATCAGCCTGCGTAGGGGTTGATGCGCTCTTTGGTTTTCCGGTTGGCGTTCCGGTAGTTACGGCAAAATAGTTTTTCCCGAATCCCATCAGGGGAACGCCGTCATGATTAAATTGTAGATCAGCCATTACAATATTACTTTTTTGCCGTTCCATTCCACGATGCTATCGATATCGACTGCGTGGATATGTCCCGATTGGTTTAACTTAGCATCAACGGGTTTTACTCCCCGCATCCGGTTATTGGCTACATGAAAAGGCAGCCCCGAGGCCACCGCAACAGGAATAAATACCAGATCCCCATTTTTCTTTATGAATTTGATGGAAAAGGTGAAAGTTTTACCGCTGGGATCTTCCTTGATGTCGTATTCACGCAGAGCCAGGTTCCGTCGTATCGTCAATTTCTCATTTGCCACTATTTTTATTGTTAACGCTTAAGTAAAAACGAAAGTAAAGCGAAGCTTTAACGACAGAAAGGACAACGATCGACGGAAGTGGGATATACCTTGTGTTTTCAATTCCGGAGTTCAGTCTTATCGCTGCTTCAAGGAATGAAGGGAAAGCCAGGCTGACCCCGTTTGGTGTGGCCAGCCTGAGCATGTTCTGAGAAAATGACTGGATCTTCATGGTCATGATGCCAGTTGCGGTTTAATCCGTCGTGTTTCAACCTCTTCAGATCCCCACATGGAGCGGATTTCATCCATAGAGAACTGCTTCCCGTTCCGTTTACGGTAATCTCCGTATTGCCAGTACCAGGCCAGCTTATTGGGAGAGAATTTGAATCCGTGCTCCTTCAGCTCCGTTTTTACGGCCCGGGTGTTCCCGGTGATCCATATCCAGCTCCCGATAATCTCGATGAGTACATCCTCGAAGAAGATGATCTCCATGAGCTTTGTACGGATCTCTTCAGATACGAAATGTTCCCATGAGCGCCGGCCATCGGAGAATGAAGTGTTGTTGTTGATCAGAGTTTTACTGAGCAGATCATATTCATTGTTGATCTCCTGCATGTCCGAAGTAGATCCACCTTTATCTGGGTGATGCAGAAGGGCGAGTCTGCGATACTCTGACCGCAGCTCGTCCAAAGAAGTGATGTTATGAAACCATTTCATCTTTGCCTGGATTTAATGGTTATATCAATCCATTGTCTGCAAGAGAGTAGAAAGATTCAGAAGTCACGATGATGTGATCCAGAATCTGCATCTCAAGAAGCTTCGCGGCATCCTTGACCTTTTGTGTTATGATTCGGTCCGCATCACTTGGCTGGATATTCCCGGAAGGATGGTTATGCGCCAGGATGATCGAACATGCACATGCTTTCAACGCCACCTGGAATATGACCCGGACATCGACCACTGTCCCGGTAAACCCACCTTTTGAGATCTGATGCACTCCAAGGATCTGGTTGTTGCGGTTCAGGTAGATCGCATAGAAGTATTCAACGTGGTCGAATGAAGGCCAGAACTGTGTACAAGCCTTGTAGACATCTGCAGATCCTGAAATCTGGATCCTGTTTTTCACAGAGACATGATGCGAGTACGAAACCTCGATCTCTGCAACGGAAAAATCATAATTGTTCATGAAATACAACCCCTGCCCTGGGGATTTATATTGGCATCTGGCCCGCCGGTTAAATTTTCGGCGAATCCGATCATTGAGCTGCCACGGATAAGGTCAACTGTGAAGTGATCATGTGATGGAATGGGTGAATGTCTGTTCCCTATTGCTCGTGAACCAATGAATTATCACCAGTAGGGAACTGACCAAACCCGAAGGGCAATGCCCTTGACCATTCCGTGGAGCGATCAATAACTTGCAAGAAAATTTAATAGGGGGCCCCCGGCAAAAGGAAATGCGACAAAAAAAAAGCCCTGTTTCCAGGGCCCTTTTTCAGAACGGAAGGGGTTCCCCTTCTTTTTTGGTTTTATGCTTGCCCCCGGTTTTCTTCTGGGCGGGTTCCTGAACTTCGGCTACCTTTTTGGAGGAGTAGACGGTATAATCCCTTCCGAACTTGTCCGGTTCCTTGAGTTTTGCCACCTCGATGGTGATGTACTCAACCCCGTCACGGGTATAAGCGATTTTTTTGACTTCGCTGAGTTTCAGCGTAACGCGAACGATCTGGAGATTCGGAACCTGGTTCCCTTTGCCGATGTAAATTTTTTCGTAAGCCATGATGGTAAATTTTAAAGTGTTAAAAAATTATGTGCAAAGTGAAATTCTGATGATTACGGCTGTCAAGGAGGAACTGGAATACCGGAGAGCAGCGAGGATATGCCGGGAAAATCCTTTACAGAGCGCAGCGCCCGATGGGAGCGGCAGAATACTTTAGCAGAGAATTTCGACACACTTATTTACCGGCGTGGCCGAAAAAATATCGGTAAATGGAACGGTGGAGAATCAGATTGTGAGTGCTGAAACTAAGCTCAAAAAAATTGCACCGTGACGGGTAGGGCATTATCCGTGTGGGAAAACAGAACCGGCCGGCAGGGGGTCCCGCAATTCCTCCGGGGTAGCTGAAAGCCCTACAGAAATGCCGTGGCAGGCGAACCAATGAAGGGGAAACCAGATCTGAAAAGGGTAGTAACAGGGTCAACAGGAGCATTTATTCCAAATTAATGAGTAGTAAAACGAACAAAAAAAAGCGTCCCGAAGGACGCTAATGAGCCATCATTTCCTGAAAAGACTTGTATTCCCATTCGATGGTTTCACGAGGGAGGGTTTCTTCAGCTTCAGGGAAATAGATGGTTGCCAGATATTCGCAGAACTCCTGCCATAGGGATTTTTCGGTGTTTTTAGATTGCTTTTTCATTTTAGTAAGTTTTAAGAAATTATGTGCAGCACATTCTGAGCTTAAAGTGCCTAAAAACAAGGAGGAACTGGAATACCGGAGAAAGTGAAATGACTGAGGATATGCCGGGAAAATCCTTGTTTTCGCTATAGGCGCCCCGGTAGGCGAAGCAAGCTCGTGCTTAGCATTGAATTTCAAAACTTACATGAAAAGTAATCACTCCGGGGAATCAATGGTTAGAAGTTCTGCAGCTGGGGACCATCTCCTGAAGGTGGAAACTGACGAGTCAGGGGATACAAGGATTGAAATGATGGCCGCAGTGCTTAGGGCGCTAACTACAGGTGAAGTTTTAGCGGGAGAATGATCCGTTAAGAGAATATTCAGGCTATGCCGTAACAGAATAATACAACGAAGTTCCCCTGTGCATGCCCCTTCTCTTTAGCTTCCTTTCTCGTGGGGCATCAGGAGAAAGGAAGGGCGCAGTTTTCAGGGTTGAAACGGGCCCCTGGAAACCGGATTTTCAATGGAGCACCGCAGAGTTGAAAATCCGAAGCGCAAGGTTCTTTTTGCGAGCTTTTTCTTACAAGAAAAAGCTTAGAGACAATTCAGATTAACCTTTTTTATGTGTTTGAGTTCCACTGTGACTATAAGGCTGTTTTTAGGTAAAAAAAGCCTTAAGAGTCAAGTCTGCCCGAGCCTGCCCTATCCCGTGGGGCACCCCAGAGGGCACCCTTTAAAGGAAATATGAAATCGCAGTCCTGCGGGCATAAAATCCGGCAGTCCTGTTTTCAGGATTTTAGCGGGGAGTTTAGAGTCTCGGGTCTACGAAGGTGGACTGGCGGAGGAGGAGGTGCCCGTACTTGGACCAGATCCTTTTATCTACGGCATCGCCGTAGTGTGTGGCCTCTTCCGGGAGGACATAGCGGTTCCGCTCTGACCGTTTGTCCTTCTCGAACTTACCTGCCGACTCGATCAGCTTGGTATTGTTCATTGATATCAGGGTGTACTTGCACTTCTGCGCGTTGAAGATCACCCGGGGAAACCGGGGATCGCTACCCTTGAGAATGTTCATCCATAGAAGGTACTTGTCATGTTGGGGTGGTTCTTGCCCCCGGTGTACCTTCTGGATAACTTCCCACCGGTTACGTTCAAAGCGTTCAATCGCCTGCTGGTTATAAGTCTTGGAACTCTTTGCATTTGGCTGCCGGCTATCACCATAACGGTCACGGTAGTAAACCACAACCTTCCGGGTATGGAACTGGTAGTAGTTGCAGAAGTTATCTACCAGTTCGTCTATCATCACTCCGGGTGAGTCGTCTGGTTTGACAAAGAACTCGTTGATCGTACAGTCAACGGGTTCAACGATGCGGGTAACGAAATTGAAATTCCTTTCCTGGGCGATAGAGAACAGGGAGATCTTGCTGCCCCAGTCCGGGACAACCTCCAACGGTTTCCCGGGATCGCAATCCAAGTCGAAACGACTGTCAGGCGTTGAGAGCCTGTCCATATCCCAGTTGTTATTTTCGGCATAGTCCCTGAGGAATGAATCATTGGTAGCGTCGTAGTACTGGTGCTTATGCGGGTCAAGCTGGTAATAGCAATCCTCTACCTTATCGATGATCCAGTTCAGTATCTCGACCATAAAGGTCAGCATGGTTTGTTTATGGTATTCCCTCAGGATGTATGAGAACCCCAGGTTTTTGATGTTGTCGAAGGCATTGGCCAGAGTAAACAGATTACCATTTTTAGACACAAAGGGGGTAATCTGCTTTTTTAGCCTGACGATCTCATTCCACAGATTACGGAACAGCGGGGTATTGTTGTCTATGTGAGCTTCAATAAGCTGGAGCTGCATCTTAACGATGCGGTTCCAGATTTCAAAGATGCGGATACCGGCCTCTTCCTCATAATATTTGCCATAGTCAAGGAGCCATTTCTGATCCTGGCTGTAAGGCATGGATGAAACATACCGGAACCCGTGATGTTGTGGGATGGGATTCGGGGAAATCCGCCCAAAGTATTCTTCATTACCCCGATTGGCCGGGGAAACTTCCTGATCGTACCGGTCCTTGATGATGGTGAGGGCTTCATCGACAATTTCACGGTCAAGGTTGGGTCCGCGGGCTGATCCTTCCCGTTCCTGGCTGAGCATGAGGAAGCCAGTTCCATTTGAGAAAGAAATGAAGTTATCGAATTTGCTTACCCTTTCGTAGGAAGAGATGAATGTTTTAGGAGGGCGGCGACCGATCACATAATCCTTATCTTTCTCATAGCCGATGCGCTCCAGGAACTTCAGGGAGCTGGGCAGTGTTCGGGTGTAGATCTGTCCGAAGGTACGTCCGGTGATGGCGGATACCGACCGGGGCATGTTGCGAACGATGTTGTTCAGCTCCCACCCTATGATGTATGATTTACCTGTACCCCGGCCATGGATATCGACTTCGCTCCTGGCATTGTTCAGTACCGATATGAGCTGAGGATTATTCAGGTTGACAACTTCGGTGATCATGAGTTCATGATTTCTTCAGCTTCCACATCTGTGATTTCATTTCCGCCAAACAAGGCCTTATTTATTTCATTGAGGGTTTCTGCCGGGAGTTTCTTCAGGTTGTTCAGGTCTACCTTAACCGCTTCATCCCCGACGTTGATAACAAAAAAGAACTGGTGTTTCTCATTCCTGCGGGGATCAGGCAACTCTTCGGGGCGTTCGCCTATGGCCTTGATCAGGTTGGCGTGCTCCATGGCGATAACCCGGCGGTCCTGATGTGAGTTACCCTTACGTGCATTCTGGATATTGAGGATGATGTCGTTGATCAGCCAGGTCTGGTAAAAATCATAATCGAAAGTGTGCAGCGTGTTGAACATCTTTATGGCCAGACGCATGTCTTCATAAGCCTGGGTCTTCCCGAGTTCGGGATATTTTGCACGATGCAGGGCTATGGCCTGTTTTTGAAGTGGGTTTTTATCCAGGATCTTCGATATGGAGATTATCCTGTCCAGAATAAACTGGTGTTCCTGTGTTAACGGGGAATTTTCAGGATTGAGGATATGGGCCTTGATCAGCTCATATTTATTGTCGGTAAGTGCTTTTCTCATGGTTGTGAATCTTTAAAGAAATTTATCATCAATCCCTGGGCGGGGCTGCTTCCGTTGAGTGCGGCCATTTTAATCGCAGTACGGATCTCCACTTCAGAACGAAGACGGCCGCGCCGGAAGAACCGGTAGGCATCGCTTGTTTTCATCTCAATACTGGCCAGGAACATATCAGTATCATCAGCGTCAAGTTCCAGGTTATCGGCGATGGTTTCCGGGCTGAAGAACAGGGAAGCCATTAATTCCACATTTTTAAGCTGATCCTCGTCTAAAAGCATCTTCCAGCGTTTTAAGGTCGAATTCAAATAATTTAGAATCTGTATAAATAACGCCCCGTTCCATCTTTGGGTTATCGGTAGCGTTCTGACTGGTGATGACCGTTATTTTCCACCGGTCGTTCCATATAAGTGCGATCTTCGCATGGATAGAGAAGCAGCAGTAATCAAAACAGGTGCTGAGCATCTGAAAGGGTTTCGGGCTCATGCTTTTCACCCGGTTATCAATGATGATCCGGAAAGAGAGTATTTCTCCCCGTTCAATGCGTTTTTGAAGCTGCTCAATACTTTTCTGGGAGAACGAATAGCTGGTCATGAATATGTGCGCCGGTCCGGTTTGTTTAAGCAGATAAACCAGCAGGCGCACCAGGTTATAATTCCCGAAGCTGTAATAATGAACTGTTTCTCCCTGGATAAGGGTACCGATGGATGAAGTAAGTGGCTGGTCCTGATCAGCGACATATCTTGATTTCTGATCTGCTGCCAGATGTAAGGCGTTTGCCGGCAACTCTTCCCGGGGAATAGTTGGAGTTCCTTGCGCATAATTGAAAGCAGATATGTTCAAAAAGTCGTAGATCATTGCAGGGAAACAATTTTATATTCAATTTCCTCAATGCGTTTGAGTTTGGCTTTGATGCGCTTTTCAATTTCAAGACGCTTGGGCCCCACAGGCATTGGTGTTTTATGTTCCTTCTGTGTTTTCTGCTGGTAGTCGAGCCAGTTGCGGTCCTTTACAAGGCTCACCTGGATGTTTTTTTTAAGCTGCTTCAGCTGGTCGACATCATCAGGAAGAGGATCTTCAATGGGTTCTGTTTTAACGGGCCAAAGCCGGGATGAATCGGGCATTTCTTTTCGGTCATTGTAAGCTTCACGGGCAGCATGGAGGACGTCCATGCGGGCCGACAGGTTTCTGATCTGATCAAGAATTACTGATCGCCTTTTGCTGGTTTCTGTTTCGTTATTTTCCGGAAGGGAAGACATTTCGTGGTGGAGCTGGCTGCGCTTGCGATAACATTCAGAATATTCATTGATGACATGGCGGACATCCAGCGGGAGAGACAAGTCCTCTTTACGCTCTGGTTCTGGAAGTTTTACCGGATCTGTTTGTTTTATGGCTGCAGCCGTCATGGTGGCGGGATCCTTTTTGATCTTTGGCATGGTGAGCCAGTTCAGCCCGACTGACCGGCATAGTTCATACCGGAGCTTTTCGTTGTACCTTTCTTTACGACCGTGCATGGTATTTTTAAGGGTACGGTTTTTCCCGAACATGGAATAAAGGGCGACGCCCTGTTCAAAGTCAGCTCCTGAATTCCACCAGTCCTGAACCTGTTGCTTTGGTGTTTTCATAGGTTGAGTAATCTGAGTTTCAATTTGAAGATCAATTTTTCGTGAAGGACCTTTGAATATGGCCCCTCCATGAGAAATAACAGGTTACGGTTTTTCACAAACTTTTTGAGAAGCTGTACTCCGCTTTGGTATTCCATGCCGGTATTTAACCACCGGCTGATGTTAATTACCAGGTCATCGCAATCTGAAGTTTCAAAACGGCTAATCTCCGGGAATTTTTCATACATCCACAGGTGGAATGAGTCATTCAGCCCATTATCGTTGTACCCGACAAAAACGCAGCGAGCCAGTAAAAGGTGAAGTTGTTCCAGGGTATAGTAATGATAAACAGTCTTTTTCTGGAATGCGAGAAGTTCTGCAGGGAGTTTATAAAAGTTCCCGTACAGGCTTCGAAAGGTATACCCGATATCATCCTGGAAGTTGAACTGATCCATGCACTGTGGGAATAAGCGTTTATTCATCAGCATGGGAGCGTGATAATCATACTGAAGCGTTGGAAGGCCCCTCTCCAGGAGAACCTTAAACGTGCGGTGAAGCCTTTTGCGGTAAGCCTCGCTTTTCCAGAACCCTTCGGTATGGTTTTTCATATCCCCTTTATGCAGCCATGGGATTGTAGAAGCCTTAACAGGTTTGTTGATGATGAAATCATCGTTCATGAAGAGGAAGTTTTCAGTAAGGGCAGGCTCCTGGCATGCCCTCAGGATTTTAAGCGCCATGTTTCCATCGGCATTGCTCCGGCCCAGCATGTCAGGGAATGGGATGTGAATTACCTGGTCGGAAAGAAAGGATGGTCTTTCTCCAACGATATAGATTTTCCCGGCACCCTGCAGATTCTTTTCCACTGAACGGAGAGAGAATCGCAGCTCATTGTTATTCCACACGGAGCCGTTCCCCAGGATATAAACAAGATCAACAATTTCTTCCATTTTTGATGATTTGATGTTTACGATAGAATTTATCTATGGCATTGGTCTGCATCTCCTTGATGGTTTCAACAGAATAAAGGCTTTTGAAAGTACTGCGGTGATGGTGGGGTATGATCAGATCCTGAACCAATGCCAGGCGATACCCGGCATTGATGGACCTCCGGCAATAGTCGTCATCATCGCCGAAGCCGACACCGAAAGCTTCATCAAGCAGTCCCACCTTTTCAAAAACTTCGCGCTTAATCATGGTGCAGAAAAAAGCGAGCATCCCTTTATCACGGATAATAAAACCCCGGCGATCCTTTGGAAAGCGCCCCTGCCACGAATTTACCGTAGTGGTAAGAGGTCCGGACAACCCAATTTCTTTAACTTTTAAAAGGGGATTCATCAGTTTCTGAAGCCACATGCACACTGCTTCAGTGTCGTTGTTCATCAGGATGATGAACGGGGCATCGCTTGCCTTGATCCCTGCATTGGTGGCTTTTATGAATCCAAGGTTTGTTTCATTGCGGATAAGCAGATGGGGCATTTTCTGAAGTACCTCGTTAACCCTTTCAAACTCGTTTTCCTCTGATCCGTTATCAACGAAAATAACCCGGTAATTAAATGAATTGGCCTTGATGCTCAATAGGCAATTAATGGCATATTCCGACATGTTCCAGGAAGGGATAATTATGTCGAAGAGTTTACGGTTCATACGATATCTTTTATAAATCTGAAATCACCTTTTAAATCCATGAGGCGTTCCAAATGGATTTCAATTTCATTCTGATTAAAACCCCCCGTATGTCCGATATGGAAATGATGTTCATCCCTATGGTGATAAACCTTTAATAACGGGGGGCGCCGGTCATCGTTGTAGTGCTGGTCCGATACCCAATATCCATGCTTCAGAAGTGCCTGGTACATTCCTGATGATATTTGCCATCCAGGGGCACGGAATCCTTTGGTAAGCCCCATGAAATCCATACATTCAAGATAAGTTTTACTTTTCAGGTAGGTCCATTTCTCACATTCCCTGCTGGTTGGATGAAGCCAGCCATGGGGAACAAGATCAATCCAGGGGATCTTTTTTACTTCGGAAATAAAACTTGAACTGCAAAGCCCCGGAATAACGAAGAGGGTAAACAGCATCCCGGTATTCCTATGCAACTTTTCAAGAACAGGAAGTTTATGGTTCCCTTCATGAAAATCGTCTGCATCAATGCAAATTATCCCCATGATGAATTGCTTTTTTATAATTTGTATTAATATCTATGTTGGCCTGATTTTGAAACTCAGGATAATCAACTGCATTATTATTTCCGAGATGGACAACCATGGGTTGGCGAATATAACAGCAGTGATAATTTGATTTTAGAAGCATTTTCCCAAGCGCCCAGTCTCCGGCCCCATACTTGCCATAAACCGGATATAATCCAACCTGCATCAATGCAACCCGGCTGACAATAGCTGATGCGGACTGTAATCCGGATACCTGGTAAATATCCACACCATTAACCGTTGACCATTTCAGATTTTGATTTTCTACAATTTCCATATTGGAAGAACAAAATGCCCACTTTAACTCACACCAATTTAGTTTTTCAAACTGTTGTTTCATTAACTTACTGTATCCTTCGCTATACTCGATATCATCAGCCGATAAAATGAAATAATTGTCTGTGATTAAATGTTTTATCCCTTCATTTTTAAGAAAGTCAGATCCTGGGTTATCATTAAAAAATAAATATTTATCAGCTACACTTTTAATATAGTCCTTGGTTGGTTGATCAGACCCCCCATCAACAATAAATAAATCAACGTCATCGAGCCGAAGAGAATCAACGGTCTGCTTCAAATATTTAAGCCTTCGGTATGATTGTACTAATACTTGCATGTTTTTTACAATAAATGAAATGATAATCGCCAACGGTGGTATACTGGGTATTTCCAAAAGGTTTAAAGAATCCGATCAGATCATCCGGAGTAAATTCCCATAAATGTTCAGGATATTCCAATTTCCGGGCATTACTGCAATTTGTGTCCACTGTGCCAAGCGATATCAATCCACCCGGCTTACATACCCTGGCCAGCTCTTTTACCAATCCTTCGGGATCCTCCATGTGCTCAATGACCTCCCCGCAAATTACACAGTCAAATGAATCGTCGGGATAATCGAGTTCTTCAATCCTTCCTATTTTGAAATTGATTTCCGGGCATTTTTTTACAACGATATCATGCGCGGTGCTTGAAAAATCGACGCAATGGAGTTCACATTTCAGGTTTGTTTGCGATGAGATGTATTCACAGGCACCAAATAATCCGGCGCCAACATCGAGAACCTTGTTTCCATTGACAACGCCAAAAGTCAATGCTCTCATTCGCACTGAATCCCATCTGTATTGCGAGGGGTCTTTCCATTCCTGGTCGAAATGGTCAGGCGTGTTTATGTTATTTGTTCTTAATCGCTTCATAAATTGTTTTGCATGTATAATTTCTTTCAGGATAATGTTGTGGTTCATGCTGGAGTCCTATCCCCTCTTCATCAAGGTTCCTTACCCGGGTGTTTACCTCTATGTTCCCTGAATTGGCAAGCGACAACAGGATATCATCGTCTCGCCATATTTTCAATCCCATACGATCGCGCAGATCAAATGCACGTATGATGGCCCTTTTCCTACACAGGTGCACTCTACCGGTTACAATATCAACCTCCCGGGTTTCTTCCCTTACCGGAATGGCCGTAGTATAATATCCATCGGTGAGTACACATCCGTCAACGCCTACAATATTATCATCTGTGACGTGATTCAACAGATCCTGGATGGTATCAGGACTAATCACCAGGTCGTCGTCCTGGAAAAAGAAATAGTCATCATCAATGCAAAGCGCCATGGAGTGCCTGACCGAACACCCGAAGTTCTTGCCCGAATTAATTACCG
>JAGWTX010000301.1 GCA_028875955.1 Bacteroidota bacterium
GAATTATTGGAATCGATCCTGTCTTCAATATTGAAATTGAACCGATGGTTCTCATCACGGGATATGGAACTCGATGTGGCATCATTATAGGTAGACGAATCCGGTGTTACCAGGTTTTGTGTCCGGCTCTGCTGGTCAACTGCCGTATGTGAATTGTTATAGAAATAACTGCCATAAGCATCCACTTTGTTACTCCAGGCAGAACGATAGTTCAAACCTGCCGCACCAATGGTAGTGATCCCACTGGCAGCACCGCCACCGCCACCACCGCCAAATCCGCCGCCACCGCGGCCGCCACCACCGCCGCCACGACCACCGCCAAGACTTTGCTGGTTAAAGTTTTGTTTGTTGATATCATTGGCCTGCGCTACGAGTGACAATTGTTCATCACCATTGAAACGGTTCACACTCAGGTTCTCATCATAGGTTCCGGCAGTTCCGGCGCCTACGTTCAATTTTCCGAAATAGCCCTTCCGTTTGTCTTTTTTGGTTGTGATGTTGATCGTCTTCACACGATTCCCATCATCAAAACCCGAGAATTTACTCTGGTCGCTCAGGTCGTCAAAAACCTGGATCTTATCGATCACATCCGGAGGCAGGTTCCTGGTCGCCATTTTCGGATCATCCCCAAAGAATTTTTTACCATCCACCAGTACACGTTGCACCTGTTCTCCCTGGGCTTTGATGGTACCGTCCTTGGATACTTCCATCCCCGGGATCTTTTTCAACAGGTCTTCTGCCACCGCATTGGGTTTGGTTTTAAAACTGGATGCATTGACTTCAATCGTATCCTTTTTCATCCGGATACCCGATTCTGTTACTGTTACATTACCCAGGTCGTTTGAAGCGGTAACCATATAAATGTTACCCAGGTTGATATTGGCATTGGAAGCGGAAAAATTCAGTTTCTTGGTATACATCTCATATCCCTGGAAACGCACCTGGAGGATCATGGGACCAAATGAAATATTGGAAAGGGAGAAACTTCCGTCCGGTTTGGCGAGTCCGAATACTTCAACCGTTGAGTCTTTGGCATCCAGAACTGTAATGGAAGCGTCTTTTAAAGATTGCTTATTGAGAGAATCAACTAATTTCCCTTTCACAGATCCCGTGGTTTGTGCCATGCCGCTGACCGACAGGAAAACAAAGCTTAGAATGGTATAGATTTTTTTCATGGTATCCTGAATAAATGGAGGAAACAAATATAGTTTCCCGTTTTTTTTGACTAGCTCGTTTAAATATTAACGGAAAACTAACATGATAACAGGGTATGACCCCATTTATATCGGTGAATCCGAAACTCCGATAGGTAGGCTTTTTGCTGTTTTCGTATTCACCTGAGAAAACCCTGCTTTCACCGAAAGGATGCTATTTCCCATCTTCAAAAAAAATGTCCCTGATGCATGGATAAATATGCTTCCCAACGGAAAAACAGTTCAACATCCGGGTGATTGATGATCAGAATCATGAAAAATGAATGTTCACAAACCGATCATCGGCATACATTTGCACAAATGCAAAAAACCAGGTACATATTTCCCTTCTGGAAACGGTTGATGGCTGCCTGCATGCTGGTTAGTCTGCTGTTGCAGACTTTTCAGGTTTTTGCGGTTGTAGGGGATTATTATCTGAATACTTCCGCTTATGCAAAAAATTGCATCAACAAAGCCCGGCCGCAAATGCATTGCAATGGCAAGTGCCAGATGATGAAAAAGATCAAACAGGAAGAAAAAAAATCGGCCCGGAACCCCGAAAAACCTGAAAACAAAAACCCTGTTATTTCATCAAAGTCTTTTTTTGCTTCATTAACCTTTTTGTATAGGGGCAAAACCATTCCTTATATCGGTCTATTACCCGGATTCCCGGTAAATCGTTCCTATCCTATTTTTCATCCACCCGGCCGCATCTGATTTTCTGTTTTGCTTATTTTATTCGTATGCGCTAACGATCATACAATTACCAATCATTTTTTGTAAACGGTTACGGATTTCCCGGCATTCCCGCCAGGTTGCTTCCGTTCTGTATTACAGAATCAAACATCATTTTATGAGAAAGATGGCATTCGTCTGCATCAGTCTGTTGCTGCTCTTCCAGGATTTGAAAGCCTGCGAGATTTGCGGTTGTGGTGTAGGGAATTTTTATATGGGACTGCTCCCGAATTTTAAGACAAAGTTTATTGGTTACCGTTATGGTTTTCTAAACTACCGGAGCGTGATGGCTTCGGATAAAACACAATTCAGCAATGACAGCTACCAAACCATGGAAATCTGGTCTGGCTGGAATCTTGGCAAACGCTGGCAGGTTTTGGGTTTCCTGCCATATCACCTGAACCGGAAACAATCGGATGATGGTGTCACAGAGATCAATGGTATGGGCGATGTGCGTGTTCTTGCCAATTACCAATTGTTTCATACACGCAGGATCAATCAGCAAAACCAAACGATCGAACAACAGTTATGGTTGGGAGGAGGTGTGAAATTACCAACCGGTAAGTACCGGATCAATCTTGCTGATACCAGCACCAATATCGGAGATGTAAATGCACAAACCGGAACCGGCAGCACCAATTTCCTCTTCAACACCCTGTATGCCTTACAGATTAACCAATGGGGCTGGAACACCTCTCTTACTTACCAGCTGAATACAAAAAACAAGGATCAGTATCGGTTTGGAAACCGATTCACCTTCAATAGTATCGGCTATTACAGGTTCCGGGTAGCCGGTATGGGGCTATCACCCAACCTGGGTATCCTGTATGAACATTCGGACAGGAATCAATGGGCAGGAATCCAACAGGATCTGACCGGTGGGTTTATTTGGAATGCTTCCATGGGTGTGGAATGCAATTTTAACAAAATTACAATTGGCATTAATGCGCAACTGCCTGTAAAACAGCAATTTGCAGAAGGCCAGACGCGTTCCACCCTGAGAGGAATGGTTCATCTGAGCTTCGCTTTGTAAGTGTTTGCCCTTACTTTTGTAACTCAATTGATCATCAAAATAAACATCATGAAACTATCTTTTGCTGCAAACGGGAAACCATTTTTAGCCATCATGGCTACAGTAGCTTTACTGACAACCGCCTGCCAGTCTTCCGGTACAAAAACCGAAACCCCGGCAACCGATACGACTGCCATGAAGTCTGACACAACCAATATTTTTGAACATATGCTGGTGGATAATAAAAAAGATCCCAGTTGTGGTATGCCCGTAACAGCAGGTATTGCTGATACGGCTCATTACAAGGATAAGGTTCTCGGATTTTGCTCCAAGGAATGTAAGGATGCTTTCCTGAAGAATCCGGAAGCCAATCTGGCGGCAGCTGAAATAAAATAAACTTACCGAAAAGGGTATAGAACAAAAAAGCCTTTCTTTTCAGAAAGGCTTTTCTGTTTAGGCAATCCGCTTAACTGAACAGGTATTCCACGTCCTCTCGGGTAAGGCTCTTCACAAATCCTTCATCATCGGTGATCAGGTCTTTGGCGAGGTTTCGTTTTTTCTCCTGGAGTTTTAAAATCTTGTCTTCCACCGTATCCGTACAGATCATCCGATAGGCAAAAATATTTTTTGTCTGCCCGATCCGGTGCGTTCTGTCGATCGCCTGTTGTTCAACCGCAGGGTTCCACCAGGGGTCTACGATGTATACATAATCCGCAGCGGTCAGGTTCAACCCCACACCACCGGCTTTCAGTGAGATCAGGAACACCCGGCAATTCTCATCATTCTGAAAACGGGTGATGGCTTTTTCCCTTTCACTTACGGTACTGCTACCATCGAAATATTCATAATCAACCCCCAGCTCTTTCAATTTTTCCCTGATCAGTGCCAGCATACCCAGAAATTGTGAGAACACGAGTGCCTTGTGGTTGCTGATATTTTCGGTGATCTCCCTGCCCAGCTCTTCCAGTTTTACCGAAACATTCGGAAAACGTTCCTCTTCTTTTACAATGGCCGGACTATCACAGATCTGACGCAGCTTCATCAAACCCTGCAGGATGGTCAGCTGCGATTTCTGGATTCCCTGATTCTCCAC
>JAGWTX010000302.1 GCA_028875955.1 Bacteroidota bacterium
ACAATCGGTTTATGAACTAAAAGTAAGGAATTTAATGTGTACAGCAAACACATATGATCCGCTCTGAAACCGGGACTTCCGATTTGCCGGACAAAGCTTTTCTTTGCAGCATAAAGATTGCCCCATGGATACAAATGCACGTTATTACGGCAGTTATCTGCACCTGGATAAGGTTTTGGATGCCCAGCACCCGGTTAGTTTTGAAAAAGGGAATGAGCCGGCCCATGATGAAATGTTATTCATTGTGATCCACCAGGCATACGAACTCTGGTTCAAACAGATACTTTTTGAAATGGATTATGTGATGCGGGTCTTTTCTCAGGATAAGATCAATGATAATTCGGAAGACCTGAACCTCGTCAGACACAGATTACGCCGCATCATCAGTATCATGCAGTTGCTGAACCAGCAGGTAAACATCCTGGATTCGATGACACCACTGGATTTCCTGGAATTCAGAAACCTGCTAACCCCTTCTTCGGGTTTCCAGAGTAAACAGTTCCGGCTCATTGAAGCCCGTTTGGGTCTGGTTATTGACAAGCGTCATCAGAAAGACTATTATAAACGCACCAATGAAGGTGGATTCTCACAGGCAGACTACCAGGTGATTACGGAAACGGAACAAGAAAAAACCTTATTGGAACTCGTAAATCAATGGCTGGAAAGAATGCCATTTTTCATGGGTGAATACTGGTCTGCGTCAACGGCTGCTGATATTACGCAGCATCCATTCTGGTCGGCATACCGGAAGATTTATGAAGCCGGTCTGACAGAAAGAGAAGCCAACAAGGTAAAGGATTTCGACTATGTGTTTTTTGAAAAAAAACCAGCCGGTTTCAGTGAAGCGCAACTGGATGTTTTACGCAGCCATTTTTCACCGGCTGCACTCAGGGCCGCGCTGTTTATCATGTTGTATCGGGATTTCCCCATGTTTCAAACCTCTTACCAGATCCTGGATTCATTGATTGAAATCGATCACCTGATGAGCAACTGGCGGCACAAACACCTGATCATGGTAAGACGGATGATTGGCATGCGGGTGGGTACGGGTAATACGTCGGGAGCCGGTTATCTGGAAGGTGCCCTGAACAAACATTATGTGTATCGTGACCTTTCGGGGCTTTCCACTTACCTGATTGAAAGAAAGAAATTGCCCGCTTTACCGGAGGAACTGATAAAAAATCTGGGCTTCCATTTATAATGGATGAAAGGAATGGCAAAAATCTACGGTATCCCGGTGCAAACAGGATACTGATTTTCACTTTTTTGTAAGAAAGAACTTTTGTACAAGCCTTAATTTAGCTTTTCAACCTTACCTCATGAAAAAATCTTCCCTATTCCTGACAGGCTTCCTTTTTTTCTTTGTTTTTCTCAGTGCGCAGAATACTGAAAAAAAATTACCGCTTGAACCCGGGCTTGTTATCGGAAAATTGAAGAACGGTCTCACCTACTATATTTTACAGAACAAAGAGCCCAGAAACCGGGCAGAATTAAGACTGGTTGTGAATGCGGGATCTGTGCAGGAAACCGATAAACAGGTGGGGTTGGCCCATTTTGTGGAACATATGTGTTTTAACGGCACCCGTCATTTTCAAAAAAACGAACTGGTTAATTTTCTGGAAAAAAGCGGTGTCAATTTCGGTGCAGACCTGAATGCCTCAACCTCCTTTGATGAAACCGTTTATGAATTACAGGTTCCTACCGATAGTCCGACGGTTTACCACCAAGCCATGCAGATACTGGAAGACTGGGCTCACGAAGTGAGTTTTGATCCCGTGGAAATTGATAAAGAAAGGGGGGTGATTGTTGAGGAGTGGCGCTTAGGGTTGGGTGCCGATGCCAGGTTGCGTGACAAATATTTTCCCATCCTGTTTAAGGGTTCACAATACGCGAAAAGATTACCGATCGGTACAAAAGCCAATATTGATACGGCGCATTATAATACCATCCGGTCTTTTTATAAGGATTGGTACCGGCCGGACCTGGAAGCAGTGATCGTGGTAGGTGATGTAAATGTGGCTGAGACCGAACAAATGATCCGGGATCATTTTGAAAAGATTCCCGCAAGCATGCATCCCAGGAAAAGGATACACTATGGTATTCCTTCGCACAAAGAAACCCGGGCGGCCATATTAACCGACCCTGAGCAGCCATACAATGTGATACAGATCTATTATACCCTTCCCAAAGCCCCTCCCGTAACAACGGAAAAACTATATCGGGAAAGCCTGGTTAGGGAAATGTTCAACCAGATGATCAGCAGCAGGCTGGATGAACTGGCCCAGAAACCCGATGCGCCATTTTTATTTGGCAGCAGCAGTTATGGCGGGTTTATCGGCGATAAAGATGCTTTCAGTCTATTGGCAGTTGCCAAAAGCGGTAAAGAGGTCATGGCCAGTATCAAAAGTCTGCTCAGGGAGAATGCAAGGGTGCAACAATTTGGATTTGTGCAATCCGAATTAGACAGGGCAGAGAAAAATTTCTTGTCCCGCCTGGAAAATATGTACAAGGAAAAGGACAAAACCAAATCGGGTGAGCTGGTTCAGGAATTGATCGATCATTATCTGAAAGGGGAATCTGTTCCGGGCATTGCCTATGAGTATGCATTATCTGAAAAATTGCTTCCCACCATCCGTTTACAGGAAGTAAATGCCCTGGTAAGCCAATGGATCAGACCTACAGACCAGGCAGTTGTGATAACGGCTCCCGAAAAAGAAAAGAACAACCTGCCATCAAAAACTGCCGTGATTGCACAGATCAATCAACCCGTTGGAAAACTGACCCCTTATATCGATAAGGTTGCCAAAGGACCGCTTTTACCAATCCCACCCGTGCCAGGAAAGGTCATTGCTGAAAAGAAATTTCCTGAGATCGGTACCACAGAATGGACCTTGTCAAACGGTGCCAGTGTTGTATTGAAACCCACCCAGTTTAAGAATGACGAAGTGCAGTTTTCCTGTATCAGCTGGGGCGGCACTTCACTATATCCGGATTCCTTATACCTCAATGCAGCCAATGCTTCTGCCGTAGCATCCATCGGGGGAATGGGCCATATGGATATGCAGGAATTACAAAAGGCATTAACCGGAAAGAACTGTTTTTTAGCAGCCTCCTTGTCACCTTATCTGCAGGGAATGAATGGTTACAGTACACAAAAAGACCTGGAAACCGCACTGCAGCTGCTATATGGCAAATTTGTCTTTCCCCGGAAAGACAGCACTTTGTTCCAGGTAATGAAGGAACAGATCAAAGTACAGATTGAAAACAAGGACAAGGATCCCAACGCCGTATTTGGAGACTCGGTAAATTATATCATGGGGAATTATCATTACAGGAGAAAACCTTTTAGCATCGAAGACATTTCCCGGTTGAACCTGAACACTTCGATGAGAATCTATCAGGAAAGGTTCAGCAATGCCGGCGAATTCCTGTTCACGTTTGTAGGTAATTTCAGTCTCGACAGCATTCGTCCCCTTATTGAAAAATACATTGCTTCACTTCCCGCCAAACCGGAAACAGAAACCTGGAAAGATGTGGGTATGCGGTATCCTTCCGGCCGGATTCAAAAGGTCATCCGAAAGGGGAAAGAGAATAAGGCAAGTGTCAGACTTTTTTATACCGGCAACCTGCCTGAATATAACGAAATGGACAACCTGCAATTGGGGCAACTCTGCAGCGCACTGGGCATCAAATTAAGAGAAGTGCTTCGGGAAGATGCAGGTGGTGTGTACGGCGTTGGCGTAAACGGGGGCATCAGCCGGGAACCCAATAACAGTTACAGCATCAGTATTCGTTTTGGCTGTTCCCCAGAGAATGTGGACAAGCTGGTGAATATGGTAAAGGATGTCATCGAAGAAACACGCAAAAACGGCGTCTCCAAAGAGAATATCGAAAAAGTGGTGGCGGAACAAACCCGTTCACTGGAAAACGAAGTAAAGGAGAACAGTTACTGGCGTTACCAGCTGGAACAACATTTTTTCCGTCATCTCAACCCGTTGGATATCCTGAAAGGCCGGGAAAAAATTAGCAGACT
>JAGWTX010000303.1 GCA_028875955.1 Bacteroidota bacterium
ATTTATATTCAATGACAGGGTGCAAAACACACCTGTTTTCAGGGACGGCGAAGATAGCTTTTTTAGGGTGTAAAAAGGCCCTGAAACTGGTCTATTTTCCGGGTCATTTATCCACAGTTGTGGATCGGAAAACCAGGGGTTCAGCCGCTTATGGGAATACCGGCTTCCCCATACGAAAAAAGGATCTCCTTTTCATCGGAAATCCTTTGCTGTATTGGGTTACAACGACTGACTATTGCACTTTTTTGATGCTTCCGCCACCCGATTTGCTGCTCCGGATGCTGGCAGTACCCTTGTAATACACATCACTTCCGCCACTGCTGCTGGCATCGATTTCCCGGTTGGCGCTGATACGGACATCACTTCCCCCGCTGGTGCTGATCCGGCAAAAGTTACTCACCATATCAAATCCGTGGATATCGCTACCCCCGCTGGCTTCAATGGAAAGGTTTTCTGTATTTCCGGAAATATACATATCTGACCCGCCACTGGCATGCAGTTTCAGGGTATTGCTTTCCACTCTGCCTCTGAAATCCGAACCGCCGGATACATGCACCACCAGGTTTTCGGACTTCAGTGTCTGATCAATAAAGACATCCGATCCGCCGGAAGCGGTCAGTCCGTCAAGCGTTTTGGCGGATACATAGGCTTTCAGTTTCCGGTTACCGAAATGAAAACCCCAGCGGTTACCCTTTTCAAAATAGATCTTTAAAACACCATCCACCACTTCCACGGTTATCTTATCCCGGTAATCTTTATCGGAGGCACTCACCGCTACCGCTTCTTCGTTTCCCTGACTGAGGTAAAGATCGATGCCATCGGAGATATCGATCGCATGGAAATTATGGGCGTTCCGTTTTACGGCATTGGGATCCTTGATGGTTTTCTGTGCATAGAGACCCAGGGATACCAAAAGGGATAAGGCAAAAAATAGCTGTTTCATGAGAATGGTTTTGCTTGTAACGATCCGGTGGAGGTAAAGTTACATCCCGGCAGATCTGGTGGCAATCTTTATCTTTAGACATTGTTCAGATTTCTCAAAGGGTCTCATGAAACATATTCTTCTTTTTGGTGCGGGTAAATCTGCCACGGTTCTGATTGCCTATTTACAGGAGATCGCTGTTCAGAAACAATGGCAGGTAACCATTGTGGATCAGGATCTGGCCGCCTTGCAGGCCAAACTCAACCGTCACCCGCTGATCCTCCCGGTTGGCATTTCCATCCATGACGCAAAGACCCGGTATGGATTGATTCAGCAGGCGGATGTGGTGATCTCTCTCCTGCCCCCTTCCCTTCATATCCTGGTGGCTGTGGATTGTCTGGAAGCCCGTAAATCGCTGTTGACAGCTTCTTATGTAGATGACCAGATGAGATCCATGAGTGGTGCCATTAAGGAAGCCAATATACTTTTTCTCTGCGAAATGGGACTGGATCCCGGTATCGATCATATGAGTGCCATGCAACTGATTCATCGGATCCGGAACAGACAGGGCAGGATTCTTTCCTTTGTCTCGCATTGTGGCGGTCTGATCGCCCCGGAATCAGATAACAACCCCTGGCATTATAAATTCAGCTGGAACCCGAGAAATGTGGTGCTTGCCGGGAAAGCCGGTGCAGAATATCTGGAAGATTCGATCGTAAGACAGGTGCCCTATGAAAAACTCTTTACGGATTGCCCAAAAGTGAGGATCCCCGGGCTGGGAACCCTGGCCTATTATTCCAACCGTGATTCACTTTCCTATTTACCTACTTATGGATTGTCCGATGCACATCGGTTTCAACGGACAACCCTTCGTTATCCGGAGTTTTGTTCCGGATGGGAAAAAGTTGTTGCCGCTGGCTTAACCGATGAAACAGTCCTGTTGGATACGGATGCATTATCCGTTGCGGATTTTTTTCAGCAGGCATTTGCCAGAAAAGGTTTACAGCTGGATACGCCACTGCTACGTGAACAATTTGGTTTTCTGGGTTGGGAAAACCCCGCACCGTTAGGTCTGGGAAAAGTTTCTTCCGCAACCATTCTGCAACATATCCTGGAGGAAAAATGGAAACTGTTATCCGGCGACAGGGATATGGTTGTCATGATGCACGAACTGGCATATGAAACCGATATGGGATCGGGTTTGCCACCAGTAACCCGTAATGTGAAAAGTTATTTGGTGGTAAAAGGTGAAAATGCGCTGCATACCGCCATGGCAAAAACAGTGGGTCTACCATTGGGTATCGCCGCTACCTTGTTTCTGGAGGGAAGGATCACTGAAACAGGTTTACAGATCCCCATTCTTCCCGGTATCTATGAACCCGTACTTACCGGTCTGCAGCAACACGGGATTGTTTTTGAAGAAAGTGAAGAGGGATGATCAGCGGATCGGTAACACCTGATTCCCATTCAACTTATCCTCTCTTTTTTCTTCCCTTTGCTTTTTCTTCCTTTCCATCGGGTTCACCGAGCACCCATTCATAATCCAGTTGTCTTTTATCGAGATTGGCAGCGATTACACGGATGGAGACCTTATCACCCATTCGGAAAGTTCTTCCGCTTCTTCTGCCTACCAGGCTATAATCGCCTTCCACAAGCCTGAAATCATCGTAATCAGAAAGGCCAACGATGTTTACCAGTCCTTCGCATTTGTGGGCAACCGTTTCCACCCAGAAACCAAAACTGGCTACACCACTGACCACGCCTTCAAATACTTCACCGATATGGTCTTTCAGGAATTCAACCTGTTTGTATTTGTTTCCTGCGCGTTCGCATTCCATGGCAGCCCTTTCTCTTTCGCTGCTGTGTTTGCATTTCTCTTCCATTTTTTTATCAACCATCGGTTTGCCTTCGATGACAGATAACAATACCCGGTGAACGAGTACATCCGGATAGCGGCGAATGGGTGAGGTAAAATGACAATAGTGTTCAAAACCCAAACCATAGTGTCCGATATTCTCGGTGGTATAGATGGCTTTTGCCATGGTACGGATACCCAGTTGTTCCAGTACATGCTGTTCGGGGTTACCCCTGGCTTCAGAAAGCATGCTGTTAAAACTATGGGCAATGGCTTCGGGTGAGGAAGTATCGAAAGTATGTCCGTGTTTTTTGGCAAAGATGATAAAGGGTGCCAGCTTTTCCGTGTCGGGCTGATCGTGAACCCGGTAAGGGAAGGGTAATGGTTTTTTGTTGATCTTCTGTTTGGCAACATTTTCTGCTACCGTACGATTGGCCAGCAACATGAATTCTTCGATCAGCTGGTGCGACTCCTTGCTTTCCTTCACGGTAACGCCGATGGGTTTCCCTTTTTCATCCAGTGTGAACCGGACTTCCTGAGAGGAAAAATTGATGGCCCCCTTACTGAACCTTTTTTTACGCAAACGCTGGGCGATCTCATTCAATAAGAGGATCTCATCCTGGTGAACCCCTTTTTTGGTTTCTATAATCTGCTGCACGTCTTCATATGCATACCGATGGTCGGAGTGGATCACAGTCTTACCCAGCCAGTATTGTTTGACTTCCCCCCTGGCATTCATCTGAAAAATGGCAGAGAAGGTAAATTTGTCTTCATGCGGACGAAGCGAACAGAGTTCATTGGAGATCCTTTCGGGTAACATGGGATTTACCCTGTCCGGCAAATAAACAGAGGTAGCCCGTTTATAAGCTTCCGCATCCAGTTCCGTATCCGGGTGCACATAATAGCTTACATCGGCGATATGCACGCCAATCTCGTATAAACCATTGGATAAAGTACGTAAGGAAATGGCATCGTCAAAATCCTTTGCATCTGCGGGATCGATGGTGAATGTGAGAAGATCCCTGCAATCCCTTCGCTTACTGATCTCATTGCTGTCGAGTACATCGGGAAGCCTTTCTGATTCTTCCAGCACATCTTCCGGAAAACTCAAAGGGAAACCGGCCTGTGCCAGTAACTCTTTCATGGCGGCATCGTTCTCATCTTCCGGCAGCATCACACTGACAATCGTACCCACCGGTTTCTTATCGTCCTTATCCCATTTTACCAAACGAGCCACTACCCTGTCCTTATTTTT
>JAGWTX010000304.1 GCA_028875955.1 Bacteroidota bacterium
TAGACCAGTACCCCAAACATGACCACCAGGAACGGATTGATCAGTTTTGTAAAAACAGAAGGTGGGAACAGGATCACTATGGCAGATAATACCAGGCAAGACCAGACTTCGAGCCTGACTGCCATTTTATTGGAATCAATGGGATACAGATGTTTGGTATATAAACTAAAGAAAACAACACTGATAAAAAGCGAAAGGTATTCCAGGTGTGTCGTAATGGTCCAGGGTATATCCGGGAAGATCGAATGCAGCACATAACCACGGGACCCAATGATCCGGTAACTGTATGACATGCAGAACAAGGCGAAATAAAGAATGGACTTATCATGTCTTCCAAACAGGAAAAGACCAAAAAAGAAGAGTCCACCCATAAACAGACAGCCCGTCAGGAAAAGATCAAATGCATTGTCGATCTCTTTTTCATGAAACAATATTTCCTTGTCACCGATCAGGATGTCTTTATAGGGACCACCCTTAGAATGCCAGTAATTGGCTACCTGTAAAATGAGGTGCAGGGTATCCTGTTTTCCGGTAAGCTCCAGCGTGTTTTCAACCCATCGGGGTATGGCCCGGGCGGCAATGGAATCCGGGCTTCCCGATGCAGCAAATACCTCATCATTCACATATAACCGATAAGAGGAATAAGTATCGGGTATTTCTAATGCCAGTTTGTTTTTGTGCGGCGGTAAAAGAACGGTCAGGGTATAGGAAGCATATCCCTTCGGGGGGAGTGTGTATCCGTTGAGGTTTGTTTTTGTCCATAATTCCGGAAAGGGAACATAGCTAACGGGTCCGGTTGCGGGGGATCCGGGACTGATCAGTTGTTTCCAGTAAATACCCCATTCTCCGGAAAGTGGTAGGGTTTGTTTCGAAAGATCGGCCTTACGCAGATCCAATATACCCTTTATGGCGAGGGGTGTTTCTGAGGTTTTCTGGGCGAAAGCCGAATGTATTCCCAACAAAGAAATGATAACCAGAACTGACAGTAAAGATTTATTTGACCTGTTGGGATGAGACATGGATTCAAAAAATAGTTTAAGGCAGACCTGTGCAATTGTCAGAACTAAAATCCTAATTTAACGAAAACCGGTGTACAATTACCAAAATGTCACTATCAATACTGGTGTAAAAAGAATTCTGACTTATTGATGCTGCAAAAAACACTAATTTCAACGAAGCACAAATACAATTTATGAAACGACTTTTGTTTTTGATTTTTTCGTTAATGGTTTCCCAGTTTGTTCTCGCTCAAAAAAGAGACAGGTTTCTGGAGACAAAAATAAACCATATTTTGGAAGGTTTTCACGGTAAGGTGGGTGTTTATGTACACGATCTCAGAAAAAACCGGTTTGCAACCATACAGGCAGATACGGTTTTCCCAACAGCCAGCATGGTTAAAATACCCATTCTGACCGGGATCATGCAGAAGATTGCTACAGGGGAATTGCAATATCATCAGGAACTGGTTTATAAAGATTCACTTTTATACCCGGGGGTGGATATCCTGGGGTCCCTGCAATCAGGTGCGAAGATTGAATTGAGCAAAGTGATGCTGCTGATGCTTTCCCTGAGCGATAATACTGCCAGCCTCTGGCTGCAATCCCTGGCAGGTACGGGTACGCGGATCAATGAATTAATGGATAGCCTGGGTCTGAAAGCGACAAGAGTCA
Source organism: Bacteroidota bacterium (assembly GCA_028875955.1). GTDB lineage: Bacteria > Bacteroidota > Bacteroidia > Chitinophagales > Chitinophagaceae > Sediminibacterium. Next base: position 1,671 of record JAGWTX010000304.1, read on the forward strand.
ACAGCCGGACACCAGGCAGGGAAACTAACAGAAGTCAATATGGTTGGGGTCAAACAACCCCTTATGAAATGGCTTCCCTGCTGGAGAAGATCGTAAAAAAGGAAGTGATCAATACAGAAACCAGCGAAAAAATGCTTCGCTTACTGGGAAGGAACTATTGGGATGAAGAAGCCGTTTCACAGATACCATCCGATGTTTTTGTGGCAAGTAAAAACGGCGCTGTGGATGCAAGCAGGAGTGAAGTGGTCTATGTAAAGGGTAAAAAAGCCAATTATCTCTTTTGTATCTGTACCAAAGATAACCAGGACACAAGCTGGAAAACCGGGAATGAAGCCTGGGAAATGACCCGAAAACTATCCAGAATGCTTTGGGAATATTACAGATAAACCCGCTTACAGCTTAACCAGACCCTTGCGGAGGGCTTCCATCACCAGACCCACCCTGCTCTGAACGTTGAGCTTGTTAAACAATGTTTCACGATAGCCATCAATGGTTCTCTCACTCAGAAACATTAAGGCTGCGATCTCTTTATAGGTCATATCAGAGCTGGCATATTGTAAAAACTGTCTTTCTTTTTCCGTAATGGTTACGGATTCCTTTTCTGAGATCAGCAACCTCCGGAAATTGATATTACTGGTATCGGCATTATAATACCCTTTTGCATGGATCTCCTGTAAGGCTTTTTCCAGTTCGTCGGGATGCGTTTCTTTGAGGAGATAGGCACAACAGCCCGCTTTGATCATTTCTATTACGATGGAGTCGTTGTCGTTCATGGAAAGCGCTACCAGTTTCATCTGTGGGTAGTGATCGTGAAGCCATTTGGCTGTTTCCGCCCCATTCATCACCGGCATATTCACATCGATCAGCATGATATCGGGCGGAGTTTCTAATTGGGACAACTTTGTCTGGACCTCCTTTCCGTTCAATCCCTCCAGTACAACCTCATACACCTGAAAACTTTTCAGCATCATGCTTAGTGATTTCAGAAAAAGCTGGTGATCATCTACTATGCCTATGGGAATTTTCATGCGTTGTTTTTATTTACAGGAATTTGAAGAAAAACGGTAGTGCCTTTATTCTGTATTGAATTCCAGTGAACAGAGCCTCCCAGTAGCTTGGTCCGGTGACTGATATTCAGCATGCCTACGCTTTTGGTAATACCGGTCTTATGAAAGCCCTTACCATTATCGCTGATCTGTATCTGGATGGTCTCCTCTTCTTCAAATATTTCTATTTCAATGAGACTTGCCTGGGCATGTTTGAAAACATTTTGCAGGATTTCCTGAACAATCCGGAAAAGTATGATCTGGTTATCAGGTTTTAAGGACAGATCATCAGAATGTTTTAACCGGATCTCCAGATTTTTGGCAACTTTTATCCGGTCTATCTCTGCTTCCAGATTCTGTATAAAATTGAACTGCTGCAGCCACTCTTTATTCATGGCTTTTGACAATGTCCTGAGTTCCAGTATGGCTTTACCAAGTGTATCATCTGCCATGGGAAGGGCTTCCGGAACTTCGGCAAGTGAGCGCTGTGTGATGCCTATCAGCAGTTTGGTGCTGTTTAACAGCTGGCCAACATTGTCATGAATCTCCGTACTTAACTGGTGTAGGGTTTCTTCCTGGGTCTCGAGTTGTGCCTGTAAGAGCTGTTTTTCAAAATCCGCCTCCATCATCTCCTTTTCTTTCAGGTGTTTGATATCCCTTCTCAGATAGGCCATTACCATCATTACGATAAACAATGTGATAAGTAGTAAGATACTGGATGCACCCAGAATAATGGTTATGTTCTCTGATAGTTTTTGCATGTAATTCCGTAAATCGTGTAAGCACAAAAAATAGCCAATAGCAAATTATGAAAGCGCCAAAGGATTCCAATTACCTGCGCCTCCTGTACCAGCAGATATTGATAAGAGATAAAAATAAAAAAACTACCTGTATAATATGTAAATATTCCGATAACCATCCAGAGAAGCGAGCTTTCGGTTAGACGGGTATGACGGGTATCTGTAACCAGCCGCCAATAAAAAAAGATCAGGCAATAGGCGGTTATTGAAAAACTACCCAGAGCGGATAAGTTACTGTTAAAGGACTCGATACCATCCTTGTACCAAAGCGAGATAAGGATACCTGCGAAAAAAACTAAGGTACCAAACGATGTCAGTTTTTTTAAAAGCCGGTTTCCCATATAGTAAAACATACGGGATAGAATGAAAAAGGAAAGGATGATATTGGAGAGATAGATCAGGTAATTGGTCACCTTGAGCAACTCCAATATGGTAGCCAGTAAATTCGTGCTGAACTGCAGCAGGACAAACCAGAAAATATATTTTACTTCCTTGGGCAGAT
>JAGWTX010000305.1 GCA_028875955.1 Bacteroidota bacterium
CGTAAACGGACAAAGGGTGTCCGAAAACGAACAGGATTATCCATTACTCGGTTCTCAGACTTTTCACCGGATTTACCCTGGCAGCACGAATGGTCTGTAAACTGATGGTAAGGATGGCCAATGAAATGGTCATGACACCTGCTGCTCCGAACAACCACCAACTGATGGTGGTCCGGTAGGCAAAGTTCTGTAACCAGTGATACATGGCCCACCAGGCGATCGGTGCTGCTATGATAAATGCGATCAAAACCAGCCAAACAAAGTCTTTGGTGAGAATGGATACGATTTGTGTGATGGATGCATCCAGGACTTTCCGGATACCGATCTCTTTGGTACGCTGGTGGGTCGTATAGATGACCAGCCCCAGTAATCCCAGACAGCTTATCAGAATAGCCAAACCGGTAGCCCATCGTAACAGACTGGAAATGTTTTTCTCAGCGGTATAATATTTCGCGATGGATTCGTCCAGGAATTCGTAACTAAAATCTTCCCTGGGATAGATCTCTTTCCAGGCTTTTTCTATTTTGGCGATCCCTGCTTTCCAGTTTGATCCGTCACTCAGCCTGGGTTGTAATTGTACACAAAAAGTCCGTTCTGTATTGGCCCAGGATCCGATCACCAGGGGCTTGATCATTTCGTGCAGTGATTTCTGATGAAAATCGGCAAGTACACCTGCAATATAGACTTGCCGGTTGCTCCATTCAAGGTATTTCCCGATGGCATCCTGGGGATGCCGGAAGCCCAGCACTTTTGCATAAGCTTCATTGATAAGAAACTGGTTGGTGGTATCAGAAGGAACAAAATTATTGCCTGCCAGTAATTGCAAGTGAAACAAATGGATATACCCCGTATCCCCGAATTTTAATTCCACATCGGTAGACAGTTCTTTTTTGCCATTTTTATAATTAATGGTACTGGTCCAGGAACCAGGAGAGGAAGGTGCCCCATTGGAAAGGGAAAACCGCGCAATTTCAGGGATGGCAGCCAATTTTTTGGCAAGTAACTGTTTGTGACTGGTGTCCTTATCGCGATAATCGGTTGAGAAATACAGAATGGCATCCTTTTTAAAACCCAGGTCCTTTGAAAGGGTATAACTGATTTGTTTACTCACAACCATGGTTGCCAGGATAAAGAACTGCGCAATGACAAATTGGGATATTGTGAGACTTTTCCGCATCCATGCTTTTCTGGTTTGACCGGAATTTTGGTGGGTTTGGTTCTTCAATACATTTACGGGTTGATAGGATGATAATACCCAGGCAGGATAGAAACCTGCCAGAAAACTCACCAATAGTAAAAGACCCAGTAAAAAAATGATCAGTTGTGGTTGTTGCAGAAAACTGACCTGCAGTTCTTTCGGAATAAAGTCGCTGAATATATGAAGCAGGAATGGGGTCAATACAATGGATAGAATGGTGGCAATGAGGGTGATGAAGACAGTTTCACACAGGAATTGCAGCATCAGCTGTTTTCTGGAACTGCCCATTGTTTTCCGGATCCCGATTTCTTTAGCCCTTTGTGTGGCATTGGCCGTTGTCAGATTGATAAAATTGATACAACCCAGCAGCAAAAGAAAGAGTGCTACAGCCATCAATCCGTATAAAGTGGGTTTATGGGCAATTCGTTGGTTGAAGTTGTCGAAATCGGTATTAAAATGAAGATCACTCAGCGGTTGCAGCAGAAAGGTATGCGTGGTATGGTCTCCGGCTTCCTTTGGATTCCTTTTTTCATAAATCTGGTTGATCTGTTTTTCAATTTGAGCAGGTTTCGTGCCGGGGGCCAAACGGACAAATTGCTGACTGTTGCCATTGGTATTGCCCCAGCTTGTCCAGTCACTGGGTTTTAAACTGGTTTGGTCCAAAGTAACCAGTGAAACGAATTTTGTAAAATTGAAATCGGTATGTTCTGTTAGATCCGCAACGATTCCGGATACGGTTGTTCTAACTGAATCATCAAACAGGATTTCTTTTCCCATGATATCAGAAAGGGGCAGGGAAGCAAAATATTGTCTGGCAGTGGATTCTGTCAGGACAATCTGATTGGGTTCATTCAAAGCTGTTGAGGGGTCACCTGCCAGCCATTGGTAGGGGATTACATCGAAATAATGCTTGTCGGCAAAGATGGTTTTTCTATCGGTTTTTAGGGGAATAGGCTGTTTTCCCGTGTTTGCAGGATTGGGAATGCTGAGTGTTTGGTTTTCCGTCCACATCCTGAAATGGGCAGCGGTTTCCAGACCCGTAATCTCTGTGGCCATGGTTTTGCCTAAGGGGCTGGGAACACCGGAGTTCTTATATTCTTCTCCTGAAAAATTAAAAACGGACACAACCCGGTAAATACGGTCCCTGTTCTTCTCAAAATGATCAAAAGATAAATCGAACTGAATAATCAGAAAGATGACCATTGAGGCACTGATCCCAATTGCCAGTCCGAGGATATTGATAAAGGAAAATATTTTATTATTCCGAAGGTTTCTGAAGGCGGATGTAATATAGTTTTTTAGCATAAGCGTATTTTGAGCGTGATCCGTTTACAGGTAACTTTTGCCGTTCATGGGTTGTGAATCAAAATATTTTTGGATGAAATAGCTGATCAGGAAAATCTTACTCAATGCGTAAACTTTTTATCGGGTTGGCTCTTGCCGACCTCAAAGCCTGATAGCTTACGGTAAGCAAGGCGATACAGGTGGCTGCCAATCCCGCACCCAGAAAGACCCACCAACTGATCTGGATACGATAGGCGAAGTCCAGTAACCATTGATGCATGGCATACCAGGCGATGGGAAAAGCGATCAAAGAAGCTATCGCCACCATGATCAGTAAATCCTTTGATAACAATGTCACGAGTGAACCTACGCTGGCGCCGAGAACTTTCCGGATCCCCATCTCCTTGGTTCTTTGTTCTGCTGCATAGGTGATCAATCCGAATAAACCCAAACAGGCGATGATAATTGCCAGGAGTGCAAAGGAGACTGCCACCTGACCGATTCTTTGTTCCGCCCTGTACATATGATCAAATGCTTCATCCATGAATTGATAACTAAAGGGCATTGCAGGTAATGCGGCTTTCCATTTCGCTTCAATCGCCTGTAAAAGCGCCTGAACGTTTTGCGGTTTGATTTGCAGGCTGATGTTATCATCGCTTTTTGCCAATAGCATGCACAGGGGTCCGATGGTCTGACGGAGCGATTCGTAATGAAAATTCTTCACCACGCCAAGTATCGTAAATTCTTTTACTTTTTTCTGATCACTGATGTCATAGTCGGTATACAGTTTATGTCCTACCGGGTTGGCGTATCCCAATAATTTTGCCGTGGCTTCATTGATGAGGATTCCGGTGGAATCCGTTCCGAATTGAGGAGAGAAATTTCTTCCTTTTACCAGTTCCATACCTAAAGTCCGGAGATAATCATAATCCACACGCCAGGTTTGCATGTTGATGCCATTATTGACATCCAGCACAGATTCCCTGGAAAATGTATTGTCGCTTCTGTTTGATGGGATCGGTAAAAAGCCACTTACACTTGCGGATTTCACACCCGGCAATTGGCTGAGTTCATTTTTAAAGGCATCCACCCCGTTTCCCAGCGAATGGGTATTGTTGATAACCAAAACCTGGTCTTTTTGAAAACCCAGTTTTGTGGTTCGGATATAATTTAGCTGACCATATACGATGATTGTTCCGATTATCAGAATGATGGATGTGGCAAATTGGAAAACAACCAGGGCGTTTCTCAGCCCGCTGCGTTTAAAGCCGGTAGTAAGCTTTCCCTTTAATACCAGGATAGGCTGGAAGGATGAAAGATAGAAAGCGGGATAACTGCCCGCTAAAATGCCTACGATCACCGGAAGCAGGCATAACAATACCAATTCTTTCCATCCGAACAAATTGAAAACATGCATGGATTTTCCTGAAATCGTATTAAAAAAGGGAAGTGCGATCCAAACCAGTAGTATAGCGATCAGCAGGGAGAAAAACGACATAACCAGTGATTCCACCATAAATTGCCTGATCAG
>JAGWTX010000306.1 GCA_028875955.1 Bacteroidota bacterium
CATCAGGGACATAACGGGCAAAATATGGATAAGCACAGAAAATGGGATTGAGTCTTTTAGGATAAAGAACCATTCGATCACTGCACATGAGATATACAACCAAACATATGGTGCCTATCTGACAGATGCCGAAAACGTTTTACTCGGTGCAAATGGATTACCATACTGGAACGTTGGACCAAAAAAACTGGTCATAGATACCAGTTTTATGATAACCAAAAAGGGGAAACCGACATTTTCCTTTCGGAATATCGAAATAGACAACCGGATCCTATCTCCAACTGATAAAATAACCCTGCATCCCAATCAGAAATTAACCATTTATTACAATACGATCGATTGGGGCAGGGAAAATAACCTGAGATTAAACTACTTACTTATTTCCAATAAGAAAGATACGACCGAAAGATCGGTACAAAACAGTGGAAGTATCATCATCAATGATGTATTGCCTGGCAAATACCGGATCCTGCTGAAGGCAAATGACAACAATACCATCTTTTACTCAAAAGCCATCAAATTCACAGTAAATGATTTCTGGTTCAATACATGGACCTTTCGCATCGTATTTGGTTTATTGGTCCTGTCTGGCATTTTATTTTATTTCAGACAAAAGGCAAAACGACAGACCTTCTTAAATGAACAGCTGCAAAAGAAAGTTCATGAACAAACCCAATTAATAGAAAGGGAAAGGGATGCGTTGCTGGTTAGTTATCATACCATCGACAAGCAAAACAGAGAAAAAGATGTACTTATAGACGAAATCAATCACCGGGTAAAAAACAACCTCCAGTTCATTGCTGCCATTCTGGAATTACAGCTAGACAAACAGGTTTCTGCAGAAGTGATTCAGGCCTTACTGGAAACATCCAGAAGGATCAAGGCAATGTCGCTGGTTCATGAGTTGTTATATTACAAACAGGAACAAAAGGGATTGCCGATGCAGATTTATATACAGGAACTGGTTGATAACCTGGTTGAGATGGCAGTCGATGACGCCAGTCCGGTAAACATAGAGATGGATATTGAAGACCTCATTATGGATTCCAAAACCGCTCTTGCCCTGGGAATCATCATTTCAGAACTGGTCAGCAATTCATTCAAACATGCTTTTGAAAACATTCAGGAACCTCATATCCGGATACAATTAAGGAAAGATTCGGATTCAGATTTCATACGATTAACGGTTAGTGATAACGGAACCGGTTTTCAAACACAGCCTGAATTTCCCAATGGATTAGGGAGCAGCCTGGTTGATATTTTCAGCAGGCAATTGGAAGGCACTTATACCAAACAAACACAAGGCTTTTTTCATTATGAACTTCTATTCAAACTAAATACAAATGAAAAGCATTAAAATACTAATCATAGAAGACGAAGTCCTCATTGCAGAACACATGAAATATTACCTGACCGGTTTTGGATTCAGTGAGATTTTTTTAGCGCATTCCAAAAAAACCGCTCTTGAACTCCTGGCCATCACCAAACCGGATATTGTGCTGCTTGACCTGCATTTACAGGAACCCAAAGACGGAATTGATATCGCAAGGGTCATTGACGAAAAAGGAGGACCGCCTTATATCTTCATAACTGCCAATGTGGATATGCTGATTCTACAGGAAGCCACGCATACCCAGGCGTCCAGTTATATTACCAAACCTGTAAAAAAAGCTGATTTATTCGCCGCCATCCAGATCGCCCTGCATGCAAAAGAAAAACCGGAAACATCTTTTTTACTGATCAAGGAAAACAATATCAATTTAAAATTAAGCTATAGCGATATCCTGTATATAGAAGGGAACAGTAACTATATCAATATTGTCACAAAAAAACAAAAAGCCGTTGCCCGGAAATCAATGGAATGGGCCGAACTGCAATTACCCGAGAATCTGTTTATGCGTATCCATCGATCCTATATCGTAAACCTGGTCGAAGTCCAGCGTACCAATGCAAAATCGGTCTTTATTGGAGATATTGAAATACCCATATCGAGAGCCAATGTTTCCAAAATGTTTGATTTTCTCAAAAAGAAAGAAAATCCATAAACAGGTAAGGCTGTATAAATAAGAATTCCCGAAAACTTCTTTATGTCAGTGAAATCCCTTTATTTCATCTGGGATAAAGAAGGGAAAATGTTGAAAAACCAGATCAGGCGGATTTTACAAAAGGTATTGGGATTCCACCGGTACCTGTTTTTGTTTGCCTTATTCACGATCAGGCGCCTTCCTTATGCAAAAGCCTATGCAGATTTCCGCTACTTTTTAGCGCTTATCCCCGATGAGGGTACCCTGTTGGATATTGGCGCCAATATTGGTGTTACCGCTTCCATCCTGGCCAGGCGATTCCCTCATTCGCAGGTACTGGCGTTTGAACCCATTCCGGATAACCTGGAAACTATGCAAAAGGTGGTCCGGTTTCAAAAGATCCAAAATATTCAAATATTCGCAACGGCATTGGGAGATACGGATGGCCTGGTAAACATGCAGGTTCCAGAAATAAACGGAAGCAGGATGCAGGGTTTGAGCCTGGTTGTCGAAAATGAATATGATCCCGCTTACCCTTCGGGCCCCTCCTACCAGGTTCCGGTTCAAATGCTGGATCATATGTCAGCCATCCAAACCACCCGGAAGATTTCCGCCATCAAGATCGATGTTGAGAATTATGAATACTTTGTTTTATCCGGTGCCAAAGAAACCATTCGCAAACACCAGCCCCTACTCTTTTGTGAACTCTGGAATAATGAAAGAAGAAATCCCTGCATTCAATTGATGTCAGAACTGGGATATCGCTGTTTTGTATTACAACAAAAAAAACTGGTACCCTTTGAAGGGCAGGATTCCCTGAATTTCATTTTTTTCCATTGAGTTTTGTGCCGGATAATACCAGAATGACACAAGGTGGATAGTGATTGAAGGTTTGGTTCCGGAACAGAGAATGTCACCCCCATTACCGTATCCCGATTTGCCTGAAAACACGAACGATCTTTTCTGCGATCATGGCATTGCCTGCATCGGAAGGATGTAACCCGTCAAACGTAACCCCGATGGCTGAAACCGGGTATGGGTATTCATCTGTTTCGGGATGAAAGGGAAGGTTTGTATAATCCGGAAAAGGGAGGTCACGGTATTTACCGGTTTGCGGGTCTTTGACTCTTTTGAATTTCATCAGCACTTTACAATCCATTCCTTTGGCATGAAACAGATCTATCACCGGGTAGCCTTCCTGTTTTCCAACCGATTTTACGGCCTCCGCAAATTGTTCCAGCTCCTGTCCGGCTTTCGCTTTATAGGAACCCCAGGCATTGTTTTTGGGATTCAGGATGTACACAAAATCGGTTCGTTGCATCGGAGTGATCAAAACAACTTTTGCCCTGGGATTCAAAATTTTGAGTTTATCCAGGATCATTTTAAATGAACCGAATACGGTAGTATTTCCCATGTTATTCTTATAATCCTCCATTGTGCCCAGGGGTTTGCTTCCCCACCAGTCGTTTGTTCCCAGGAAAACCGTATATACATCAGCCGGTACAATTCCCAGGTGATCAAATTCAGCCGCGATACGCACAGCTGTCCACCCATTGTGTCCCTGGTTGATATACTGTATATCCGGAAGCTTCTCTGCTACCCTGCTCAGAAAGCCTTTGGTAACCCGGTTTCCGGTTTCATCCAGATGCTCATTCAGATAGGTAATAGAATCACCGATTGCCACCCAGGTTATTTTTTGGGGTTGAAAAGCGGAAAGCAGGATCAGTAATTGAATCCATAATACAGATCTTCTGAGCATGGGGAAGGTTTTGATAAACTTACTGATAAACTTTTACATGCAAAAGAGGCTGTAAGGTAATAGTGGTAATGGGAATGCAGAAAACGATTGATCAAAAACCCCGAGAATCCCTAATTTTAAAGGAACGATCAAAACCTGCCATGAGAATATTTTTTCTTGCCCTTACCCTGTTATTGAATTTCACCCCCAAAGCACAGACGCCTACCCTTACTTACCCGGTAGATT
>JAGWTX010000307.1 GCA_028875955.1 Bacteroidota bacterium
ACAAAAAACCTTGCCCAAAGGTGTGGTGATCGAACCCTTTTTGGACAGAACCAAGATGGTTAACAATGCCATTGGAACCGTTGAAAAAAACTTACTGGAGGGCGCATTGATCGTGATCTTTATCCTGGTAATCTTCCTGGGTAATCTGAGAGCCGGTTTGCTGGTGGCATCGGTGATCCCGCTATCCATGTTGTTTGCAGTCATTTTGATGAACCTTTTTGGGGTAAGCGGGAACCTGATGAGTTTAGGGGCTTTGGATTTTGGACTCATTGTGGATGGTGCGGTCATTATTGTGGAAGCCGTAATGCACCAGTTGACACACAGCAAGAAATTTACCGCAACCCAAAAATTAGATCAGTCGGAAATGGACAGGCAGGTAAACCATTCCGCCAGCAAGATGATGAACAGTGCTGTTTTCGGACAGATCATCATCCTGATTGTCTATCTTCCCATTTTTACCCTGGAAGGCATTGAGGGAAAAATGTTCAAACCGATGGCCCAGACCGTGGCTTTCGCCTTACTGGGCGCCTTTCTTCTTTCCCTTACCTATATACCCATGATGAGTTCACTCTTCCTGAGCAGGAAGATTCGTCACAAAGCCAATCTTTCAGACAAAGTCATGTTTCGCATTGAGCGGATCTACCAATCCGCATTGGCCCGGGTACTGCGTTTCCCAAGACTGGTATTACTGATTGTCATCGCATTTTTCAGCTTGTCGGTATATCTGCTGACAACTTTGGGAGGAGAGTTTATCCCGGCTTTGGAGGAAGGTGATTTTGCCGTTGATACCCGGGTATTGACGGGAAGCAATCTGCAGACAACCATTGAAAATACCCAGAAAGCTGCGCATATATTGAAAACAAGATTTCCGGAAGTTCAGCAAGTGGTCACCAAGATTGGTAGCGGTGAAATCCCAACCGACCCCATGCCCATGGAGGCCAGTGACATGATGGTGATCCTAAAGGACAAATCAGCATGGACTTCCGCTAAAACCTTCCCTGAATTATCTGAAAAAATGACCAGGGCTTTACAGGAAGTGCCCGGGATCACCACCAGTTTCCAGTTTCCGGTTCAGATGCGTTTCAATGAGTTGATGACGGGTGCCAGACAGGACGTCGTTTGCAAGATCTTTGGCGAAAACCTGGACACCCTTGCGTTTTATGCGCAGCAACTGGCCAAAGTAACCAGTACCATCAAAGGGAGTGACAACCTGTATGTGGAACCGGTGACAGGTATGCCGCAAATCATTGTTGAATACAACAGACTGGCCATTGCGCAATTCCATTTATCCATCGCAGCCATCAATCAGGTGGTAAATGCCGCCTTTGCCGGACAAACCACGGGTCTGGTTTTTGAAGAGGAAAAAAGATTCAATCTGGTGGTAAGGCTAGCTGCCAATGAAAGAACCAGTCTGGCAGATGTCAAAAACCTGCTAATCCCTACCCCCGATGGCACACAGGTTCCGTTATATATGCTGGCCGATGTTTCCATCAAGGATGGACCCAATCAGATCCAAAGGATTGATGCCAAGAGACGGATTGTGGTGGGATTTAATGTAAAGGGACGTGACGTACAAAGCATCGTAAATGAACTGCAGCAGAAAGCGGAGAAAGGGATTAAGCTGCCCGCAGGATATTTCATTACCTATGGCGGTGCATTTGAAAACCTGAATGAAGCGAAAAAACGTTTGTCGATCGCGGTGCCGGTTTCACTAACCCTGATCTTTGTCCTGCTGTATTTCGCATTCAATTCCATCAAGCAAGGCTTACTGATTTATACGGCGATCCCCCTTTCCGCCATTGGCGGGATACTCTTTCTGGCCTTACGTTCCATGCCATTCAGCATCAGTGCCGGTGTTGGATTCATCGCGCTTTTTGGCGTAGCGGTACTCAATGGAATCGTATTGATCGCAGAATTCAACCGGTTAAAAAAGGATGGACTCAATAACCTGCACCGGATAGTGCTCATGGGCACAAAAATAAGGCTGAGACCCGTTTTGATGACGGCATTTGTCGCATCACTCGGTTTCCTGCCGATGGCAGTAAGCAATGGTGCGGGGGCGGAAGTGCAAAGACCCCTGGCTACGGTAGTGATCGGAGGATTGATGCTCGCGACTTTTCTTACCCTGTTTGTCCTCCCTATCATGTACATACTATTTGAAAACCCCGGAAAAAAGAAAAAGCACATGAAACACAGATCGATCGCCATCATGGTATTGCTATGCTTTTTTACTGGTAGCCTGTTAAACGCCCAGGAACGGATCAGCGCCCATGCCGCCATCGATACGGCGATAAAAAACAATGCGCAGATAAAAATCGAGCATTTAAAAGCTCAATACCAGGAAAAACTGATTGGTTCTTCCGCCAGTCTGCCCAGGACACTGCTTTCAGCAGAAGCCGGACAGATCAACAGTTCCTATACAGACACCCGTTTTGGCATTTCACAATCGCTAAGTTTCCCTACTGTATACAGCCTGCAGAAAAAGACCCTTACCGAAGAGTGGAAAACAGCGGTACTGGGAATTGCCCTGAAGGAGAATGAGATCCGGAAATCCGTTTCCCTGGCTTACTATCGTCTCGCGGTTTTATTGGAAAAAGAGGTGATCCTGTTAAGAGCCGATAGCAATTATGCAGCGTTTCAAAAAAGGTCGGCACTCAGGTTTCAAACGGGCGAATCCAACCTGCTCGAAAAAACAACCGCTGAAACCCAACGGGGACAGATCCTTTTACAACGCAGGGCATTAGGGGAAGAGATCAGCCTGGCCCGACTGGAACTTCAGTTACTCATGAATTCGGACACGCCATACCAGCCATTGGGGAATGCTTACAAGGCAAATCTCACATTATTGTATGATACGGCCCTGCTAACGGCTCATCCCAGCCTTCTTATCTCAAAACAACAGATACAGACCGCAGCAGCCAATACCGAATTGGAAAAATCGCGCTTATTACCCGATCTGAACATTTCCTATTTCAACATGAGTATGAAAGGAACCGGGGCCGATAATCATTTATATACTGGAAGCTCCCGTTTCAGTTCTGCGCAGATCGGTGTTGGTTTTTCACTTTTTGCAAAAGGGCAAAAAGCGAAAATAGCCGCATCAAAAATAAATGAACTGATCAGCGGCAATAACTATGACCTGCAGGTTAGGAATATACAGAATGAATACCAGCGCCTGTTAGGCCTTTATCAATCGACCCGGCAATCGGTCAGCTATTTTGAACTGGAAGCCCTTCCCAATGCAAAAACACTCGAAGAAACGGCCAACCGCCAATTAAGTTCCGGTGAAATCAATTATCTGGAATGGGTGATGCTTACCAATCAAGCCATACAGATCAGAAGCAATTATCTGGATGCGCTTCAGTCAAATAACGATGCCATGATCAGGATCCATTATTTATTATCTAACCAGTAATTCCGGGCAGAAAGGTTTTTAGAAAAAAAAACTTTCCTATCAATGCCATTGTGTTCCGGGAAAAACAAATCAAACCGAAAAATGAAAAAAATATTATTCTTATCAATATTCTTCCTGGCGGCATCCTGCGGACAAAAAAAGGAAGAGACCCAATCAGCGGATACGGACCATCCTGCCAACCTGCTAACCCTTTCTGAAACCCAGTTGGCCTCTGCACAGATAACAACTGGGAAATTGGAAACCAGGGCGCTTTCGAGTCAGATAAAAGTGACCGGGAAAATTGACGTGCCCCCGCAAAACATGATCTCGATTAGTGTCCCGTTAGGGGGGTATCTCCTGTCATCCCACCTATTACCCGGGATGCAGGTAAAAAAGGGGGAGGTGATTGCCATACTGGAAGACCAGCAGTATATCCAGTTGCAACAGGATTATCTGACCTGTCAGTCGAAAATCAATTATCTCGCAGCTGAATATGCCAGGCAGAAGACCCTGAATGAGAGCAAGACCACCAGTGATAAAATATTCCAACAGACGCAGATGGAATATTCCACCCAGAAGATCAACCTGGCGGCACTGGGTGAGAAACTCAG
>JAGWTX010000308.1 GCA_028875955.1 Bacteroidota bacterium
GGATTTTTCCATTATTGAATTAAACGGGGCAGGCAGTGAACCCACCCATATCTATGATCCCAGGCATTCGATATTCTTTGCCTGGAAAGAGATTATCCGGCACTGGCATATTTTACTTACCATCAGCAGACAGAATCATCAGAAAAAGAGAATACCCTATATGTCGTTTTCGGCAGGATGGCAGATGTTGCGGGAGAATACAGCCTATGTTAAAAAACTGATCGGATCTGTCTGACAGGCCTATTCCGGTAGCGGAGCCGGGTTATTGACTTCTGGTGTCTCATCTTCCACACTGATGAGCTTATAGGAAACGGAATGTTTGGAAAAAGAAATCAGGAATTCCGTTCCGATATATTTGCCACGGTATTCGTATAAACAGAGATTATTATTTATTTCCTCCACTTTTCCTATGATGGTTGTTTCCACATCATGAAAGCTATAGGTGATTCGTTGCTTGGGATCAGAAGAGGTTCTGCTCACATGCTTGGTGAGGTATGCAAAATTGCCCTGTGTCAAAGTCGACAGTTTAATGGTGAAAAAGTAAATTCTTTGCTACAGGCCCGGAAATTATCATGCGAAAGAACCGGAAAGGTACGAAAGAAGTATCCGTCAGGCAATGGATGACTGACTGAATGGACGTTTTTATCTGTTAAATGACCGGGTTAGGGAAATTATATAAAGCAAATTTATCATATCGGCTGAAAAACTCGGATTTCCAGCTTCGGGATTACGTTTCAATGGCATTGTACAAAGGGTGATTTTTCATGGCCTGTTTTTTGTAATTAACAGAAATCCATTATCTTGTACACAGAGATGTCTGTAAGGCTGTTTCAGAAGCCTTATTGTAAAATCCTGAAAATCCATGATATCCCGAACGATGCAAATTCCACCGGTTCCTGATAATGAAAAGGAAAGACTGGCAGCCTTGAACGGATATCATATTCTGGATACGGGAATTGAAAAGGAATATGAGCGATTCACTCAGTTGGCTTCTTTGATTTGTGAAGCCCCAATCTCCCTGATCACTTTACTGGACGAAAAACGACAATGGTTCAAATCGAAACGGGGATTGCCCATCCGGGAAACCGCAAGGGAATATTCATTTTGTCAATATGCCATCATGAAACCAGGTCTCCTGGAAGTGGAAAATGCGCAGGAAGATGAACGGTTTCAATATAGCCCATTGGTAACAGGGGATCCCAATATCCGTTTTTATGCAGGGTATCCTTTAATTGATAAGGATGGTTTTGCGTTGGGAACCCTTTGTGTGATTGATCATAAACCCAGAAGGCTGACTGCTGCCCAGCAGGAAGCCTTAAGCCTGCTTTCCGAAGAGTTGATGGAGCTGATACAGCAAAGAAGAAAAAAACATGAATTGGAAAATTTTGAAAAGCTTTTCAATCTTTCCAATGACTTAATCTGTTTGGCAGGAACGGATGGATATTTTAAGAAACTGAATCCACCGTTCACGCAAGTCCTGGGTTGGGACATGGATTACCTGCTTACCCACCCTTTTGCTGAACTGATCCATCCCGAGGATGCGGAAATCACCCGGCTGGAGATCCTGAAATTAGCTGAGGGGGAGCAAACCATCAATTTTACCAACCGGTTCAGGTGCAAAGACGGTTCCTACCGGATTTTGCAATGGGTCGCATCGCCGGAACCCGGTACCCCGTTTTTATTTGCGATCGCCAGGGATATTACTGTTGAAAAAACAAGGGAGCTGCAACTGATTGCCAGCGAAAACAAATTCCGGTCTTTTTTTGAATATTCACAGGGTCTGATGTGTACCCATGATCTGGAAGGGCGTTTCCTGACCGTTAATACCTCCGGTGCATCTCTGTTGGGCTATGCTACGGATGAAGTGCTGCACATGACGCTGTTTGATATCGTACCTGGAAAATACCATGAACTGCTTTCGGGTTACCTGAAGGAAGTGAGTACGAAAGGTACTTCTAAAGGGTTAATGACCACTTTGCACAGAGATGGTTCTCCACGCGTTTGGTTGTATAATAACACCATTGAAAGGAATATGGATGGTACTCCCTATGTGATCGGGAATTCGATCGATGTTACCGACCGGATGCGATTGGAATCCGATTTGTTGCGTACCAAGGAAATATTGGAACAAACCAACCAGATAGCCAGTATCGGCGCCTGGGAAGTATCCATGGAAACCCATGCGATTTACTGGTCGCCTGTAACCAAAAGGATTCATGAAGTTCCGGATGACTACCAACCAACCATAGAAACCGCTGTAAATTTTTACAAAGAGGGGGTAAGTCGCGATTCGATCCTACATGCGATGAATCATGCCATCGAAACGGGGGAAGGTTGGGATATGGAATTACAGATCCTTACCATGAATGGTAAGGAAAAATGGGTAAGAGCGCAGGGTAGGGCAGAGATGGAGAAGGGAAAATGTAAACGCTTATATGGTGCTTTTCAGGATATCGATGAAGCCAAAAAAACCAAACTGGCGCTGGAAGCCAGTGAGAATAAGTACCGTACTTTTTTTGAGTCTTCTCCGGTCGGGATTGCCATAAACCGAAATAGTGATGGCCAGTTTATTGACGGTAACCTGGCACTGTATCAAATGATCGGCTATACAGAAGAGGAGTATCGAAAACTTAGTCACCATGATGTAACCCCGGCAAAATATGATGCCGAGGAAATGAAACATAGGGAATCACTCAACCAAATAGGGCGGTATGGTCCTTATGAGAAAGAGTACATACACAAGGATGGCCATCTGGTGCCCATCCTGTTGAATGGGATCAAGTTTTTAGCATCCAATGGGGAGGAGCAGGTGTATTCCGTTATCCAGGACATCTCTGAAAGAAAGCTTGCCGAAAAACAACTGATCATTGAAAAATCAAGACTGGCCTCCTTTGTCGAGCATGCACCTGCTGCCGTAGCCATGCTGGATCAGTCGTACCGGTATATTGCCGTAAGCAACCGGTGGGTTGAAGAATACCAGCTGTCTGGCAGGGACCTGATCGGCTTATCCCATTATGAAGTGTTCCCCAATATCACACAGGAGTGGAAAGAGATTCATAAGCGATGCATGCAGGGAGCCGTTGAAAAGAACGAGGAAGACGTTTGGCGGCCGGAAGGCTGGACGCATGACCAGTATCTGCGTTGGGAAGTAAGACCCTGGTACCTGTTTGACGGATCGATTGGCGGCATTATGATGTTTACGCAGGACATCACTGAAATCTGTTTACACAGGGATGAACTAA
This sequence comes from Bacteroidota bacterium, assembly GCA_028875955.1. Classification (GTDB taxonomy): domain Bacteria; phylum Bacteroidota; class Bacteroidia; order Chitinophagales; family Chitinophagaceae; genus Sediminibacterium. The sequence goes on from JAGWTX010000308.1 coordinate 3,243, forward strand.
AAGCGGCCAAAAAACAGGCGGAGGAAGCCAGCCAGGCAAAATCAGAATTCCTGGCCAGTATGAGCCACGAGATCCGCACACCGCTGAATGGGGTGATTGGTTTTACGGACCTGATCCTGAAAACAAGACTTGACGAATCCCAGCAGCAGTATATGTCGATCGTGAATCATTCGGCCAATACCTTGTTGAGCATCATCAATGATATCCTCGATTTCTCAAAAATTGAAGCAGGTAAGCTGGAACTGGAAATTGAAAAATGTGACCTCTATGAGATCGGAAGCCAGGCGGCGGATATCATCAGTTACCAGGTGAAGAAGAAGGAACTGGAGATGTTATTGAATATATCCACAGAACTGCCCAGGTTTATCTGGACTGATTCTGTCCGGTTAAAACAGATCCTCATCAATCTGCTGAGTAATGCATCCAAGTTTACGGAAAAAGGGGAGATTGAATTGAAAGTGGATGCGCTTTCTGATACGTCAGGGAATGAAATCCTGATTCGTTTTGAAGTAAGGGATACCGGTATCGGAATCCGGGAAGAGAAACAACAAAAAATATTCCAGGCATTTTCGCAGGAGGATGGATCCGTAACAAGAAAATATGGCGGAACGGGACTGGGGCTCACCATTTCCAATAAGCTTCTCGCACTCATGGGTAGCAGATTACAACTGGAAAGCAGTCCGGGTAAGGGAAGCCGTTTCTTTTTTGACCTCCGTTTGAAAGCGGAACAGGGGCATATCAATAAATGGGAA
>JAGWTX010000309.1 GCA_028875955.1 Bacteroidota bacterium
ATATCTTCCGGAAGCCAATATTGGTGTTTCTGATTCCGGATTATCCGATATATAGTGTTAAATTATGATAACAAATGGGGGCATCGGGATTTGTTTGGAATATGCCGGTCATCACTTATGCTGAACTTACTATGGTGTAATTTTCTGATTACTTCCTGAGGAATCAAAAAAATCGTTTTTAAATAGTAAGGATATGGCCTGTGTTTTTCATGTTGACCAGTATACAATGAAACAGCGGTACCTGGCATTCCAACAATACTTATTTTTACTAACACGAATCATTGCTCTTATTTATCAAAGCAACGAAACGGGCAAGGGTCATAAAACAGGGAGGTTCCTTTATCCGTCAGAAACCAACCTGTTTTTAAACATCTGTCCCGTGAAAATGGTTCATTGAATCGCTACTATCCAATGTATTCAGAACGACACTATGCGCTAATTGAAACTATCGTATGATTGAACAAACAGAAATGCTGATTACCGGATGGGATTATCATCCACCTGCCCTGCCCATAACAGATGCATCGAGGATCTCCTCCGCCATCAGTCTTGACGTGATGCGAAAAAGGGCGTCAACAAAAAAAGGGATCGCCTGTCGTTTTACCTGTCATTTTAAGATCGACGGTGAAAGGGTGCTGGAGTGTATCGGGGAGAATTCCTATGTGATCGACCTGGAGGATGTGATTGACAGGCAGGAACTGTTAAGGATGATCCGAAACGCTTTCACCCAGTTCAAGGAGAAATTTGGTTTCAGAAAACTGGGCACTTTGTTATCCGATAAAACCATGGGGCCCCTGAATGAAGCTGAGATCAACCTGGATGTGATACTGGAGATGCTGGTCTGAAAATGGCCTCACAGGAAATTCTGGCTGGTTTACCCCCGGGGATTGAATCACCCTCACCCTATAAGACTATTTTTTTTTACAGACCTTTATCGGATCAGACCATCAAAAGGATCCATAATGCCATCCATTACCAAATTACACATCAGAAAAAACTTGCCGGTAAAGAATACCAATGCTGAACTTTCACTCCAAAAGAAGGGAGCCAATCGATTGTATTCGCTGTTATTGTCAATACTCTGTCTGATAGCTTGTTTTAACGGAGAGCTGTCTGCCCAAACCATTGAACCGGCCGGTATTTTCGGCGACAATATGGTTTTACAGCAAGGCATCAATGCTCCCATCTGGGGCAAAGCATCTCCCCATCAGGTGATCCGGCTTTTTTTTGCAGGAAAGCAGCTTACAACCCAAACAGACCAACAGGGCAACTGGCGTTTTAATTTGCCCAAACATGCTGCCGGCGGTCCTTTCCGCATAGTGATCGCTGACCATACGGATTCTGTTGTTTTCAGCCACGTAATGGTAGGTGAAGTATGGCTGGCATCGGGACAATCCAATATGCAGTTTACGTTACATGAGGCAAAAAACAGTGTACAGGAAATACAGGAAGCAAATTATCCCGATATCCGTTTTTTCACGGTTGAGCATGCCATCAGCCAGAAGCCATTGACAAAGGTTCAGGGAGAGTGGAAAATCTGCAACCCGGAGAATGCCGGAAATTTTTCAGCCGTTGCCTATTTTTTTGCCAGGGAATTGAACAGGGATAAAAAGGTTCCGGTTGGTATCATTTCCTCATCCTGGGGAGCCACACCGGCAGAAGCCTGGACATCAGGCGATGCTTTACTAAAGCATCCGGATTTTAAGGATTCGGTAACTCATTACAGACAAAAACAGGAAGACTGGGAATTGCTGTACCGTAATTACCTGGCAGCGTCTGAAGCAGCTAAAAAGACTAATGGGAAGCCACCGATCATGCCGGCACAAAAAAATTATCCCACAGCCTTATTCAATGCAATGATCGCACCACTTATTCCTTACAGTATGAGGGGGGTAATCTGGTACCAGGGTGAAAACAATGCTAATAATTCCAGAGGTATACAATACAGAAGTTTATTTCCGTTGCTGATCCGGGACTGGAGAAATCAATGGAAAAATGATACACTGCCATTTGTTTTTGTACAGCTGGCCAATTTCAAGGAAAGAAATGCAGAACCGGTCTTTACAGACAACTGGGCCTTGCTCAGGGAAGCGCAGTTGCTTACCTTACGCTTGCCACATACCGGGATGGCTGTAACCATTGATATCGGCGATGCGAAAACCATTCACCCTACCAACAAACAGGATGTCGGAAAAAGGCTTTACCTGGCTGCCAATCATGTGGCGTATCATGCTGCCGGAGAATATTCCGGACCCTTGTATAAGAATATGATGATACAGGGGAACAGGATAACAGTCAGCTTCCGACATACGGGAAGTGGGTTGATGAGCAAGGGAGATGCGCTGGACGGGTTTGCCGTTGCTGGTTCAGACAGGAAATTTTACTGGGCCGATGCGACTATCAGCGGTAACAAGGTTATCCTTAGTTGTGCACAGGTTTCCCATCCGGTTGCTGTCAGGTATGCATGGGCTATCAATCCCCCTGCCGGTTTATACAATAAGGAAGGACTACCGGCAACACCCTTCAGAACGGATGACTGGTAAGCTATCTGAACATACAAAGACTTTCCCCTAAGGATATAAAGTTGAAATATATAATCCGGGTTCTTTATAAGAGAATCTTTTCCCTAAGGAAACTATTCATCATCAGGTTTATTTCCATAGGAAAGCAGGATCATCATACTTCCAAAAAGGATAAATACAAGTCCGCACCAGAGATTTACGCTGTCATTGGCGATAAGCCATAATTTATTTACCAGGTAATACAGCAAAAGCATCCATCCCACCACAAAGAAAAATGCGCCGATCACAAATCGCAGGTCAAATAATTTTTTCATACAGCTGATTTAATAAAATACAATATTGAGAAGCAGGGTCGTTATCAGAACAATGACACCCAGCACCAATGGGTTCTTATACCAGACCTTGGCTTTGTCTTTTTGTTTGGGAGTCAGGCTATACACCAAACCCACCAGGCTGTTTTCGGGTTGTGGGGTTGAGAACAGGCTGATCAGTCCTGTTACCGCAAAACAAACCACAAATGCGATCCAGGCAATGGTAAAAGCCTGGCTGGTTCCTGAATAAAAAGTATGCAGGTTCATCATCCAGCCACCCTTGCCTTCTGCAGTGGTTAACCCGTGTGTAAGCGCTGCGGCAGCCGTGCCGCTGATCAGACCGTAAAAAGCGCCATTGGCCGAAGTACGTTTCCAGAACATTCCCAGAAAGAAAGTGGCAAACAAGGGTGCGTTCACAAAACTGAAAACCAGTTGCAGGAGATCCATGATACTGTTAAACCGTCTGGCGATATAAGCTGTGGCTATTGAAATGAGGATGCCGGCAACGGTGGTTAATTTACCTACGGTCAGGTAATGTTTTTCCGATGCATGTTTCCGGATATAGGCCTGATAGATATCAAATGTAAAGACCGTATTAAAAGCAGTCACATTGCCCGCCATTCCACTCATAAAAGAAGCGATCAGTGCGGTAACGCCAATGCCTAATATTCCGTTTGGATACAGTTTGGCAAGCAGAACCGGCAGGGCCATGTTATAATCTGTCTGACCAGATGCATTCACGGGTAGTGCAAACCCGCTCATCTGTTTTTGTAAAGCCAGCAGGATGATACCCGGCAAAATAACGATGGCAGGCATAAACAATTTGGGGATACTGGCTATGATGGGGGTACGCTGCGCTTCATTCAGGTTTCTTGAAATCATGGCCCGTTGAACAACCAGGAAATCTGTACACCAGTAACCGAAGGCCAATACAAAACCCAACCCAAACACAAGACTGAATGCATCAACCCCCATGGGATTGGTAGAAGCATGGGCCATCCCCTTCCAAACGTGCAGTTTTGCCGGATCCACATTATGCAGAATCCCTTTCAACCCGCCTGCTTTGTTCAAACCCATTATCACCAGTGGCAGGATACCCAAAACGATCAGGAAGAATTGCAGGACCTCATTATATACCGCACTGGTAAGTCCTCCGAGATA
>JAGWTX010000310.1 GCA_028875955.1 Bacteroidota bacterium
CAGGCTTTGGCGGATATTGCCACCAACCTGGAAAGAATCCGGAATACAAAGGGGCAAATAGAACAGGCAAAATCTGCACAGCTACTGGCTACCAACCGTTTAAAAAATGGAACCGGCACCAATCTGGAAATCACCAACGCCAGCACCAATGTTCAAAGAGCCGCCCTGACCAAACTACAGTATGAATACCAGCTTTGCCTGGCAAAACTGGAACTGACCAGGCTGATGGGCTACCAATATTGGTAAAACAGGGGATAATGCATCAGATGGCATCAAACCAAACCGGTGAAGCGTCATCTGAACTTGCATTATAGTTGATAAACAGCTCCTCGCCTTTTTTAATGGACCGGACGGTGGTGATGGTCATGAGATGATGTTCAAAATCCATTTCATACTCACAGTTGGCATCATAGGCATGATTATACAAGGAAAGATAACCCAGGGCAATACAGGCTTGCTTTCCATCAGGGCCCCATTCAAATATATAATCGAAGAGTTTTGTTTTTTCCACTTCCTTTCTGTCCTTCGTACTCAATACCAATACCGGGGAAATTTCAATAACGGTTTTTGCTGCTATTTTTTCTCCGGCGAATACGCCCCTTCCCCTTTTTCCGGAAGGTGCGACAATCAATATGGGTAAAATCATAGCTGCAAGTTAGGTAAGCCAAATGGATATTATCTACCCGTTGAAAATCGGAATCCAAAAGAAATTGGCCCGACGATTTCCTTTCCTGCCCTTCCAATTGACAATTACTGACTAAATTGCGTCCATGTCACTCGAATTGGAACAACCCGGTTTTTTTGAGCAGTTTGAACAGCTGATCGCCAAGGAAGATAAATTGGAGATCCGCGAGTTCCTGAACGACCAGAATATCAGTGATGTGGCCGATCTGATGAATGAATACCCTGAGTATGAAGCGCAGATCATCGCCAACATGGCCATACACCGGGCGGCCAGTGTTTTCAAGATCCTGGATATCGCCCAACAGAAGGATATCGTTAAGGAATTACCTTCAGCCAAGACAGCGGAATTACTGAATGAATTGCCAGCGGATGACAGAACGGATTTCCTGGAAGAATTACCCAAAGCCGCCATCCGGGACCTGATCAAACTATTGGAACCGGAAGAAAGAAAAATTACGCTTTCCCTGCTGGGATATCCTGATGACAGTGTGGGCCGTTTGATGACACCGGATTATGTATACATCTATCTCCATAATACGGTAACGGAAGTCTTTGAAACGATCCGAAAACATGGTAAGAATAGTGAAACCATTGATGTCATCTATGTGATCGATGAAGATGGTCAACTCATCGATGATATCCGGATCAGGGATGTGATCCTGGCATCACCGGAAAAAAGGATCGATGAAGTGATCGATGGACGGGTGGTTTCCCTAAACGTAAACGATGACCAGGAACATGCCAGCCAGGTGTTCAAGATGAATAACCGGGTCGCATTACCCGTGGTGGATGATAACAATATCCTTCTCGGAATCGTGACCATTGATGATATGCTTTGGGTAGCCAACGAAGAATTCAGCGAGGATATGCAGAAAATGGGAGGTACGGAAGCATTGAATGAACCATACCTGGATATCCCCTTTTTCAAACTGATCCAGAAAAGGGCCGGCTGGCTGATCATCCTTTTCTTTAGTGAAATGCTCACGGCCACCGCAATGGCCTATTTTTCGGATGAATTATCTAAGGCACTCGTTCTATCCATCTTTGTTCCCCTCATCATGTCCAGCGGCGGTAACAGCGGTTCGCAGGCTTCCACCCTGATCATACAGGCAATGGCGGTCAGCGAAGTTACAATCGCCGATTGGTGGCGTGTCATGCGCAGGGAGATCTTTAGCGGGATTACCCTGGGTAGTATACTGGGTGTGATCGGATTTATCCGTATCGCCATCTGGCACCAGTTAATGACACATGGTGTGATTCAGGATCTCTATGGCGAGCATTGGGTGCTCATCGGTTTTACGATTAGCTTCTCGTTAATTGGAGTTGTCTTATGGGGTACGCTGGCAGGATCCATGCTGCCCATCGTATTGAAGAAATTAGGCGCCGATCCGGCTGCCTCTTCCGCACCCTTTGTGGCCACATTGGTTGACGTAACCGGTCTGATCATTTACTTCAGTGTGGCTTTCTTTTTCCTGAAAGGGGTCTTGTTATAAATACAAAATGACAGGTTGAAAATCATTACCGGTTTAATCGGCTCTCATCTCAATTCATCCCTTGTACGCATCAGAAAGATAAGCGGATATTCATCTTTTTCCAAACAAGCATCTGCCAATCGTTTGCATTTCTAAATCTAATACTTTATATTGGACCTGCTTTGTGATTCAGGCAATTCGTAATGTGATCCCAGCCATACTGGTTTCCCTGAAGGGACTTTTTCAATGATTCGTTGACAATTTATTTTTCAGCACCTGCTATAATTGGCAGCCCCCCCATAAAAACCAACTCGCATGGACACAAAAAACCAACACCCCACCCCTGAAAACATCATGAAGATCGGAACGGGTTTCTGGGCTTCAAAAATTCTGTTAACCGCTGTTAACCTGCATTTGTTTACACACCTCGCATCGGGAAAATCCATGTCGGGGATTGAGATAAAACATCTTTTCGGGTGGAACTGTACAGACCGGAATGTGTATGATTTTTTGGATTGTCTAACCGGTTTGGGATTCCTTCAACGGGAAGGCTTGTTGGAGACAGCGCGTTATTCCAATACACCGGATACCGATTTTTTTCTGGACCAGCAGAAACCCTCCTATATCGGGGGCATGCTTGAAATGCTCAATAACCGCCTCTATGGATTCTGGGGTAACCTGGAAGAAGCATTGCGTACCGGTGAAGCACAAAATGAAACCAAACATGGCATTGATTTCTTTGGATTGATCTATCAGGATCCGCAAAAACTAAAGGGGTTTGTCAATGCCATGAGCGGTATACAAATGGGCAATTTTATGAGCTTTGCACAAAAATTTGATTTTTCAAAATATACAACCCTGTCGGACATTGGCGGTTCTGCAGGTATGCTTTCGATCATGGTGGCGAAACACCAGCCTCATATGCATTGTACCAGTTTGGATCTTCCGCCCGTTGAGCCCATTGCAAAGGAGACCATTCAACATTTTCAGTTGTCCGACAGGGTAAGCACTGGTAGCATTGACTTCTTTACCGATTCTTTTCCAAAATCAGATATCATTGTCATGGGCAATATCCTTCACGACTGGGATGAAGCCATCAAACTGAACCTGATGAAAAAAGCCTATGAGGCCCTACCTCAAGGGGGATGTTTTGTAGCTATTGAAAATGTGATTGATGATGATCGCCGTCAAAATGTTTTTGGGATGATGATGAGCATCAATATGCTGATAGAAACCGCCACCGGATTTGACTATTCATTTGCGGATTTTAACAGGTGGGCAGACAAGACAGGGTTTTCATCCACAAAACTGATCCCGTTGGCGGGTCCTTCAAGTGCGGTAGTTGCGATCAAATAAGGCAGATGTTTATTGGGCCATCACATGTAAGGTATCTTTCAACCACAAAGCCCTCGAAGATGCCCCGATCATGATGCGGAAATCACCGGGTTCTATCACCCTTTGCATTTTCTCGTTCAATAGCTGCAGCATTTCAGGTGTTATCTGAAAGGATACTTCCTTGGTTTCCCCGGCTTTCAATGCGATTCGCTGAAATCCCTTCAATGCCAATACGGGTTGCGCAACGGAAGCGAGTTCATCCCGGATATACAATTGCACGACTTCCTCCCCGTCCCTTTTGCCATCATTGGTTATTTTACAAGATACACTTGCTGATTCTCCGATTCTGATCAAGGGTTTGTCCAGATGAACCCCGCTATAAGTGAAATGCGTATAGCTCAAACCAAATCCAAAAGGGAATAAGGGTAACCCGCTCAGGTTGTTATAATCATCCCCCCTTCCCGTGGGTTTGTGATCATATACCAATGGCAATTGTGC